>JAGBRL010000027.1 GCA_017632345.1 Paludibacteraceae bacterium | reverse complement strand
CCTTTATGCGAATGCAGTATGTTCCATCCCACTCTATTCTGATACTGCCTTCTTTTGACGAGCGTCAGCTTCACTTCTACACCAAGACAGGCGAGCGCCTGTGGGTTTACGAGGAGGAAGAGGTTGTGAAAGGCACTGCGCTGGAAATAGTGAGATTCTCCTCTGTTGTGGACGATGTTGTGGTGATAATAAGCTGCATAATAACGGAAAGTATATACAAGGCTCAGGGCTTTAAGATACGCACAGGAGAGAAACTTTGGGAGCTTCGAGACGATGACTGCCCTGATTATTTGTTTGAGGGAGATGACAAGATGCTTTATGGTTGCCAGAGTATTTATGATGAGCTTGTATTGTGCAGTCTGGATCCTTTCACAGGCAAGTTTGACAAATGGGCTGTCAAGCGCGACGAGGGCATCAGCGTTTGTCCGTGGAACGTCACCATGCACAACAACCGCCTATACTACGGCAGCAACCGTCCAGGCTGCGAGTTCGGCATCATAGACTGCGGCAAGAAAGAGCTTGTGGAGTCTGTGGCTCTGGGTTTGAAAAGCGGCTACCAGATAGGCGCTCCCAAAATCTCGGACGGCAAGGCGTACGTGTTCAGCCGTTTTGCTGGCGAATTGCGCGTGTATGAGCTGTAAACAGCCCCTGCAGATCGGCAGAGCACACAATATATGAGGCACGTTTAATTGGAGATTGAAGCAATCGTGAGGTCAATTCGCAGAAATTGTTTTAATTTTATCTGTTTTAACTCCACGCTTCAATTAATTTTCGTACCTTTGCATCATCTTTTGTTAAAAATAAGTATTAACTGAGGAGGCGTATCAGCACAAAAACAAAAGAGGAACACTCAGTTCCACGGCTGCACACTCCTCTTAAATTAAAACTCGATTGAAATGAAAGCATTCGTATTTCCGGGTCAGGGTGCCCAGTTCACAGGAATGGGCAAAGACTTGTACGACAACTCACCTCTTGCAAAAGAACTTTTCGAAAAAGCGAACGATATTTTAGGTTTTCGCATCACAGACATCATGTTCGAAGGCAGCGCAGAAGATTTGAAACAGACAAAGGTCACTCAGCCTGCCGTATTTCTGCATTCTGTGATTTTGGCGAAAACGCTTGGCGACAATTTCCAGCCTGACATGGTTGCGGGGCACTCGCTCGGAGAGCTTTCGGCTCTTGTGGCTGCTGAGGCTATCAGCTTTGAAGACGGACTGAAGCTTGTTGCGAAACGTGCAATGGCGATGCAGAAAGCATGCGAGCAGACACCTTCCACAATGGCTGCCGTTTTAGCTTTGCCAGACGAAAAAGTTGAGGAGCTATGCGCCAAGGTTGAGGGCGAAGTTGTTGTTGCCGCTAACTACAACTGTCCCGGACAGCTTGTAATCTCAGGCTCAATACCGGGCATCGAAAAGGCTTGCGAACTTATGCTGGAAGCCGGAGCAAAACGCGCATTGCGTCTGCCTGTGGGCGGAGCGTTCCACTCTCCTCTTATGGAACCTGCCAAGATAGAACTCGCTGAAGCTATCGAAGCTACAACTTTCAGTGCTCCTAAGTGTCCTGTTTACCAAAACGTCACTACAAAAGGCGAAACAGACCCTGAAACAATAAAGAAGAACCTTGTGCTTCAGCTGACAGCTCCAGTAAAATGGACTCAGTCTGTTCAGAACATGATTGCCGACGGCGCAGACAGCTTCACAGAAGTAGGACCAGGCGCTGTGCTTCAAGGTCTTGTGAAGAAAATAGACAAGTCGGTTGCAGTTGCTGCTGCGTCTATATAACTTACGGCACCGCAATTTGCGGCGTTGAACAAACTTAAGAACCTCTGTAAATCTTCATAAAGCATAACGCGTATATGATTTACAGAGGTGCTTTTTTAGGTTGAGCCATATCTTTTTAGCGCATCTGAAAATTTTGAAACAATAAAGATGAAACAGTATTCGAAACATTTATACATCGCAACACTTTCAGCTCTTGCCATCTTGCTTCTTCTTGACTACGCGAATCTTAACTTTCCAGTCTCAATCACGCCAGCCTTCGCGCTTTTGGCGGGACTGATATTCGCTCTTATCTTCGGGCAGCCGTACCCGAAGTTCAACAAGAAAATGTCAAAGTCACTTTTGCAGTATTCTGTTGTCGGGCTAGGCTTCGGCATGAATCTGACAAGCGCGCTTGCATCCGGAAAAGAGGGAATGACCTTCACCATCATATCCGTAGCTGGCACAATGATAGTTGGCTTGGTTATCGGCAAATACATTTTCAAGCTCGACAAAGACACGGCCTACCTCATCAGTTCAGGCACAGCAATATGCGGAGGCAGCGCCATTGCGGCGGTCGGCCCGGTCATAAAGGCAAAGGAGAGCAGCATGACGGTAGCTCTTGGCACCGTGTTCATCCTTAACGCCGTCGCATTGTTCATTTTCCCTTATATAGGGACAAGCCTTGGCATGACGCAGCAGCAGTTCGGCACATGGGCGGCCATTGCCATTCACGACACCAGCTCGGTTGTAGGCGCCGGCGCGGCGTTCGGAGAAGAGGCACTCAAGATTGCCACAACAATCAAGCTCACGCGCGCACTATGGATCATTCCGCTTGCACTTGTCACCTCTTTCATCTTCAAAAATGACGGGAAAAAAGTTAGTGTGCCGATGTTCATAATCCTGTTTATCGTGGCGATGCTCATAAACACATATTTGCTTGGCGACTATCCTCAGATAGGCAAGGCAGTTTCCGGCTTTGCTAAAAAAGGGCTGACGCTCTCGCTTTTCTTCATAGGCTCGTCTTTATCGATGGACGTGCTCAAACAAGTCGGTGCAAAGCCTTTTCTGCTTGGTGTTTCGTTGTGGGTAATCATCAGTTTAGGTTCTTTGGCTTACATACTTTAATATCTTTATAAAGATACGTTTTGGCAAACTTTCAAAGTCGGCTTCATGGTTCTTTTAAGGCAATTTCTATAAATATTGTAATTCATAGAAATTGTCTTAAGATGTAAACCTTGGTACTGCCTTCCCGGCAGGTTCTCTCCACATCAGCACTTGCCCGAGACTTCGTCACGGTTTACCATCGCTACGCTTTGTGCTGCCTTCCAGGCAGGCTGAGACGATGCAAGGAGGGAAAGCTGAACTTTTAAATGACAGAGCCGGGAATCAGTCCCAAATAGACTTATGCGGGTCAAATTTAAGTCTGTCGCCGCAAAGAGACAATTTAGACGGAACGTTGTTTGTAAACAGCTGTCCAGTACCCAATCCTTGCGGAATGGCAACATTAAACTTATATGTCCATTGCGCGATGGCGTTCAGTCCTACATTAGACTCAAGAGCAGAAGTTATCCACCACCCTATGCCGCGCTCCTTAGCAAGTTCAATCCACTCCTCGGAACCGCAAAAACCGCCGTGCAAGCTCGGCTTAAGCACCAGAAACTGCGGTTTCACCACATCCAGCAGGCGAGCCTTTTCATCACGTTCAAAGATGCCAATAAGCTCCTCGTCAAGAGCAATCGGCAACGGCGACATTTTGCAAATTTGAGCCAAAGCCTCAGTCTGTCCCGCCTTTATCGGCTGTTCTATAGAATGTATTTCAAGACTTGCCAAACGGCCAAGTTTCTCCATTGCCTCATCTGCCGAAAAAGCTCCGTTGGCATCCACCCTCAGCGTCACCTTGTCAGCGCTAAAACGCTCCCTGACGGAAGCCAGAAGATTCAGTTCATCATCAAAATTAATAGCTCCAATCTTCATCTTGATGCAAGAGAAGCCAGCCGCCAACTTATCCTCTATCTGCTTCATCATGAAATCACGGTCGCCCATCCAGACAAGTCCGTTGATAACAATCTCGCCTTTTCCCTTTGTGAAATCCGACGGAAAAGGCATCTGTCTGCCACCATTCTGCAAATCAGCGAGAGCCGTCTCCAGCCCCATCACAATAGACGGATACTTTTTAAAACGCTCACGAAAATCATCCTTATAAACATCAAAGTTCCAGCACGCATCATCCAGAACCTTCTCGTAATCAGGCACATCGTCAGCACTAAGACCTCTGAACACGGCACACTCGCCTACACCAATCTCGTCCGGCTTGGCATCGTCCATCATTCTCACAAAATAGGTCTCCTTTTCAGTCAGCACCCCGCGCGACGTACCGCTTGGCGACTTAAAAAGAAGCGAATATTTAGAAAAAGAAGCATTAAGCATAAAATCAACATTAAATTATCAACAAAAAAATCACGGGAATTTAGGGAATTTGTCAAAATCCGGATCTCTCTTTTCAAGGAAAGCGTTCTTGCCCTCCTGCGCCTCTTCCGTAAGATAGAAAAGCAAAGTAGCGTCGCCGGCAAACTCCATCAGTCCGCGCTGACCGTCCAGCTCGGCATTAAGCCCGCGCTTAATCATACGCAAAGCCATCGGGCTGCGCATCATCATCGTCTTGCACCAGTCAACAACCTCATCTTCAAGCTGTTCAAACGGCACAACCTTATTCACCATGCCCATCTCTTCCGCCTCCTTTGCAGTATATTGGCGGCACAAGAACCAAATTTCGCGAGCCTTCTTCTGTCCCACGATACGAGCCAGATACGAAGAGCCGAACCCAGCGTCGAAGCTTCCCACCTTAGGGCCTGTCTGTCCGAACTTAGCATTTTCAGAAGCGATAGTCAAGTCGCACACCAAATGCAGCACATGACCGCCGCCAATAGCGAACCCGTTCACCATAGCCACCACCGGCTTAGGCAGCGCCCTGATTTCCTTATGCAAGTCAAGCACATTAAGCCTCGGCACACCATTGCCGTCGATGTAACCGCCCACGCCCTTGACCTTCTGGTCGCCGCCCGCGCAGAAAGCCTTGTCGCCGGCGCCAGTAAGCACAACCACACGAATATCGCCACGTTCACGGCAAATGCGGAACGCGTCAATCATCTCGTCGGTAGTCTGCGGACGAAAAGCGTTGCGCACCTCCTCACGATTGATAGTAACCTTGGCAATACCCTCAAAAAACTCAAACTTAATATCCTGATAATCCTTTATCTTTACCCATTCACGTTTACACATAACATTACAATATTTACAATAAAGCACAAATTTAACATATTTTTAGGCATCAACCCCAAAAAGAGTCCTGTTAAATTTGCACAATGCGAAAAAAATCACGAAAAAACAGCCACCATGCCACTCACAAGCATGTAAAAATATACGATTTTCCTCAGTTTATCCGCCGAAACACGGTCGAACACCCACTTCCCGAAAAACGAGCCAACAACCACGCCAGCAATAGCGAAAAGCCAAGCCTCGCCAACAGCCGCAGTCAGGAAGCCGTTCCTCGCCCTGAAAACAGTCATCACAAGATTTCCGACCAGAAAATAGAGCTGCGTCATCGCCATATAGCTATTCTTATCCTTTTCCGAAGCCATGAAATAAAGCACCGCCGGCGGCCCCTGCATTCCGAAAAGCCCGCCCAGCACGCCGCTCAGAGCACCCGCAGAGAACTGCACCTTTACAGACGGCCTTAACGACACCTTGCCGTCCATCATCAAGAAATACAAACTTAGCAGCACCAGAGCCACACCGAGCAACCTCTTCAGGCACGAGTCCGAAACCGCCGCAACATACTCTACCGCAAAGAACGACGTCACAACAAACGCCAGCAAGATGAACAGAAGCCGCCTCCACGCCACAAAGCGGTAAAAGCTGACCAGCACATACAAAGACTGCGCCGCCGACAGCAAGCCCGACAAGGTTGTCGCCTCACCGTAAGAGGGCATTATAAAAGGGAGCGCCGTCATTATAAATATCCCAAAACCAAACCCGCTGACCCTCTGCACAAAACTGGCGCCCGTGCAGAACAAGACCAAAAGCAATATGTCTAAACCTGAAATCATAACACCAAGTAAAACTGACGCAAATTTACATCTTAAACAAATCAAACAGCAAAAAAAACGCAGACAAAACAAACTTTCGCACAAAAAAACAGCAAAAAAGCCTTTTAGCACAAAACAGAGCCTACAGGAGACCGCCATAACGCCGCTCATTTTTCGCAACGTCAAATATTGCAATTTAAAATTAAAAGACATATCTTTGCGAAAATTGCATAAGACAACTTTAAACTTATTAAATATGAGATTAGGAGGAAGAAGAGAAAGCTCTAACGTGGAAGACCGCCGCGGAATGAGCAAAGGAAAAGCATCAGGGTTAGGAATCGGAGGCATTGTAGTGGTGGCGCTTATAACGTGGCTGATGGGCGGCAATCCGCTTGACGTCCTTACGTCGAGCGACCTTACCGGCATGATAACCAACAGCAGCGACGCAAACTACCAGCCGTCTGCCGAAGAGGAAGAGCTTGCGAAATTCGCCAGCCAGGTCCTCGCCGGAACAGAAGACATCTGGACAGAGGAGTTCAAGAAAATGGGCAAGACATACGTTCCGCCAAAACTGGTGCTGTTCTCAAGCAGCGTGCAGTCGGCTTGCGGAGGCGCGACATCTGCAACCGGACCGTTCTATTGTTCTGGCGACCAAAGCGTTTACATAGACTTGTCGTTCTTCAGCCAAATGAAGCAGCAGCTTGGAGCCGACGGAGACTTTGCCTACGCGTACGTAATCGCGCACGAAGTCGGGCATCACGTACAATATCTGCTTGGCATTCTGAACCAGACAAACGCTATGATGCAGCGCGTGAGCAAAGCCGAAGCAAACCAGATAAGCGTGAGAGTTGAGCTTCAGGCCGACTTCTTCGCAGGTTTCTGGGCTTACCACGACAACCAGAGGTTCAGGTCCATAGAAGACGGCGACATTGAAGAGGGGCTTAACGTGGCGTCAAAGATTGGCGACGACTACCTTCAGAAGCAGGCGCAGGGATATGCTGTGCCCGAAACGTTCAACCACGGAACTTCCGCTCAGCGCATGAGATGGCTGAAGAAAGGCTTGCAGTACGGCAACTTCAACGACTGCGACACTTACAGCATCAACTACTCGGAACTGTAAAACCGTCAAGCCCGGCTACATAGGCTAAAAACTGTAACGTCGGCGCGACGAATTTCAGAACATGAAAAAATACAAAACGTAATTATACAATTGTATTATTTTGTTTAGGAGGAAGAGAACGAAAGGCTCTTCCTCTTTTTTTGTCACTCACAGAAATCAAAGCATATAAAAAACAAAATACAAGCTTGACAAACCCCATTAAAAATTTTCAACTTGCACTTTTTCAAAAAAAACGTGCAAATAAAATCTTTTTGTCAAAATCAGACCACACATTGCAAAAATTAGATAAAAAAACACCAAAAACAAGTAAAAAATGACAAAAAAACAAAAAAATAACAGTTTTAATTTAATCGCTAAATTATTTGTTGATTTCAAATAACTTTCACAAATTTGCGTTGCAGAAAATGTTTTGACACGAAAGCACGAGCTGAAAAGCGACAAGCCCAAGGCCCCAAAGCGTCAAACTGAAACATTTTAAGCGTAAAATATTAACGTACAAGCTTAATTAAGTAAAAAAAGTTACAATTGCGAATCGACCCGGCGTCACACCGGAGGAGACCAAGTCTCGATTGACCCAATTGTGATTATTTTGCGCAATTAAAAAGATGAAATTGGCAAAAAAACATAATGCAAACAAACCCGCAAGGCCAAGCCAGAAACGCGAAATAGCGATGAAGGCGATGGCGGTTATGCGGTAAATATACATCAGAGGGCTATGCGTGGCGTTGCGCGTAGTCCTTTTTATGTGCAGAAAACAAAATAAATTAACTAAAATATTAACAAATAAAGAATTATGAGTTCAGGCGAAATCTTTATAGTCGTTTTCCTAACGGCTATCGTCATGGTTTCTGGAGCGTTGATTATAGCGTGGCTTCTTGCCCCGCGTTCTACCAACGCGCAGAAGGGAGAACCATACGAGTGCGGTATCCCTACTCGAGGCACATCATGGATGCAGTTTAAGGTGGGCTACTACCTTTTCGCAATCCTGTTCCTGATGTTCGACGTTGAAACAGTGCTGCTGTTTCCATGGGCGGTCATCATGAAGAGCCTAGGAGGAGCAGGACTGCTTTGCGTATTGTTCTTCTTGTTGATTCTCGTTCTCGGATTGGCTTATGCATGGAAGAAAGGAGCGTTAGAATGGAAGTAAAGAATATCAAGATCAAGAACATGAAGACTGAGGACTTCAACGACAACGAGTACTTGGAAAAGTACGTTGAAGAACTCAAGAAAGGCGGCGTGAACGTTGCTGTAGGCGTGTTGGACGACCTTATAAACTGGGGGCGTTCGAACTCGGTTTGGCCGCTTACGTTTGCGACAAGCTGCTGCGGTATCGAATTCATGTGCGTGGGCGCTGCCCGTACGGACTTCGCCCGATTCGGCTGGGAGGTTACGCGTAACTCTCCGCGTCAGGCCGACGTAGTGTTTGTAGCCGGCACAATAGTTCACAAGATGGCGCCAGTGCTGAAAAGGCTTTACGACCAGATGGCAGAGCCTAAGTACGTGCTTGCTGTGGGCAGTTGCGCTATTTCCGGCGGTCCGTTCAAGGACTCTTATCACGTGGTGAGAGGCGTTAACGAGGTCATTCCTGTGGACGTTTACGTTCCTGGCTGCCCTCCGAGACCGGACGCTATGCTGTACGGCATGATGCAAATGCAGAGAAAAATGAAACTGGAAAACTTTTTCAAACTTCCTAACAAGCCTACCATTCCGGACACAGGCAAATCAGAAGGAGAAAACAAGTAATCATGGAAAAAATAAAGAAATTAATTTTATCAATTGTTCCGGACGCTGTTGCAGAAGAGGCTCAATACCCCACTTTCACAGTTGACGCAAGCAAGATTCGCTCTGTTGCGGAAAAACTGAAGGAGAAGGGCTTCGACTACCTCATCTGCCTTACGGGTATGGATTACGGAGACAGCCTCGGCTGCATCTACCACATCTCGTCAAGCACAGACAAGACCAGCGTCATTGTTCTGAAGACTTCAACGTCAGACCGTCAGAACCCGGCAATACCATCAGTTCACGACATCTGGGCATCGGCAAACCTGTATGAAAGAGAGGTTTACGACTTCTTCGGAATCACGTTCATCGACCATCCGGACATGAGACGTCTGTTCTTGCGCCAAGACTGGAACGGCTATCCGTTCCGCAAGGACTACGACGCCAATCCGGAACTGAACCCCGTACCGATGGAAAACCAGACTATCGCCGAGATGGAAAACATGCCGTCAATCACGCTTAAGAGCGACGGAACTGTAATCAAAAAAGAGAACGCGCTGTTTGAGAAAGGCGACTATGTTGTGAACATAGGCCCTCAGCACCCTGCAACTCACGGTGTGCTCCACTTGCGCGTGTCGCTGGACGGCGAAATCATCAAGAAAGTTGACCCTAATTTCGGATACATCCACCGAGGCATCGAAAAGATGTGCGAATCAATGACTTACCCTCAGATGCTTCATCTGACAGACCGTCTTGACTATCTTTCGGGCACAATGAACCGCCATGCAATGTGCTTGTGCGTTGAAAAGGCTATGGGGCTTGAAGTGCCTCAGCGCGCTCAGTACGTACGCTGCATCTTCGACGAGCTTACTCGTATCGCGTCCCACTTGCTCGGCTGGGGATGTATGTGCATGGACATGGGTTCAATCACTGCGTTCATCTACGGAATGCGTGACCGTGAAAAAATCATGGACATATTCGAAGAGACTGGCGGCGGTCGCCTCATGGTGAACTACAGCGTAATCGGAGGTCTTGCAGAAGATGTGCATCCAAACTTCGTGAACCGCGTGAAGGAGTTCATCCCTTACATGCGCAAGATGATAAAGGAATATCACATTCTGTTCACCGGCAACCCTATTGCAAAGGGACGTATGAAAGACATAGGCTTCCTGTCTAAAGAGACTGCAGTGTCTCTTGGTGTGACAGGTCCGTCAGGACGTGCTTCGGGCTTTGCGTGCGACGTGCGCAAGATTGAGCCGTATGCAGCATACGACAAGGTACAGTTCGAAGAGGTCATCCGCGAAAAGGGCGGCACATTCGACCGATACATCATCCGTCTTGACGAAATCGAGCAGTCGCTGCGCATCATCGAGCAATTGATAGACAAATTGCCAGACGACGGATTCAGAGCTAAGGTGCCGGCTATAATCAAACTTCCTGCAGGCGAGTACTACCAGCGTGTGGAAAATGCGCGCGGAGACTTCGGCGTTTACATCAAGAGCGACGGGGGCAAAAACCCTTACCGTGTGAAGTTCCGTTCTCCTTGCATGACGTTGATATCGGCGCTTGACCCATTGTGTCAGAAGGAAAAGATAGCCGACCTCATCATGATTGGCGCATCTTTGGACTACGTCATCCCTTGCGCGGACAGATAATTATAAAACTAACAATAATTAATTGGAAATATGTTAGAACTAATAGGAATAAGAGATTGGATTCACAATTCACTTACCGAGCTGATATCAGAAGACTGCAGCTGGGTGGTGTCTTTGATTGAATATGTTCTCATAGGCGTGGCGTTTCTCGCCGTTTACGCTGTTCTGGCGCTGATACTGATTTACGTTGAGCGTAAAGTCTGCGCCTTTTTCCAGTGCCGACTTGGGCCAAACCGAGTTGGACCTTGGGGACTGATGCAAAGTATCGCCGACATGTTCAAGATTTTGCTGAAAGAGATCATCCGCATCAACAACACGGACCAGTTCCTTTTCAAGGTTGCTCCGTTCATCGTGCTGGTTGGTTCATTCTGCACATTCGGGGCGCTGCATTTTGCCAAAGGCATTCATGGTGTTGACTTCAACGTGGGCATTTTCTACATCCTTGCGATTTCATCGCTTGGTGTTGTCGGCATTCTGCTTGCAGGCTGGGCAAGTAACAACAAGTACACGCTTATCGGAGCTATGCGATGCGGCGCTCAGCTTGTCAGCTACGAGCTTTCAGCCGGGCTTTCATTGCTTACAATGGTTATGCTTGCCGGCTCGATGCAGCTTTCAGAAATCATCAATGTTCAGGAAAAATCATGGCTGCTCTTCCAGGCGCCTATTCCGGCGCTGATTGCGTTCGTGATATATCTTATCGCAGGACACGCAGAGACAAACCGCGGGCCTTTCGACTTGCCGGAAGCGGAGTCAGAACTAACAGCCGGATACCACACAGAATATTCGGGTATCCAGTTCGGGTTCTTCTATCTTGCTGAATATTTGAACATGTTCATCATTGCGGCGATTGCGGCAACAGTCTTCCTTGGAGGATGGCAGCCTTTGCAGATTAACGCAGAGTGGGCAGAAGACTTCAACAACGTGATGAACTACATTCCGACTTGGCTGTGGTTCTTCGGGAAAACATTCGCTCTTGTGTTCTTGAGCTTGTGGGTTCGCTGGACCTTCCCTCGTCTCCGTATAGACCAGCTTTTGAAACTAGAATGGAAGATTCTGATGCCTATCAGCTTGTTCAACATGCTGCTTATGGCTGTTTGGATTATTTGGATTAAATAACGACGAAAGTATATGATTAACTATATTAAAGACTTGGTGTCAGGGATTTGGGCGTTGCTGCAAGGCATGTACATCACTATGCTCAACTTCTGCCGTCCTAAAATAACGGAGCAGTACCCTGAAAACAGAGGCAAAAAGGTGATGTTCGAACGCTTTCGCGGAGAGCTTGTCATGGAGCACAACGAAAACAACGAGCACAAATGTTCCGGCTGCGGAATTTGCCAGATGAACTGTCCTAACAACACCATCAAGATCATAACCAAACAGGTTACGTTAGAAGACGGTAAAACAAAGAAAGTTCTGGACCAGTATCTTTACGACATAGGCAGCTGCACGTTCTGCTCGCTATGTACACAGAGCTGTCCGCAGAAAGCCATCAGTTGGACCACAAACTTCGAGCACGCAGTGTTCACCCGTTCAAAACTGGTGAAACAGCTGAACAAGCCAGGGTCTAAGGTAGCTGAGAAGAAAGCTCCGGCAGCAGCAAAAGCCGAAGGGGCTAATTAATCTAAGTTGAACAATAAAAGAGTGCATAAATGAATATTTTAAATTTTTTGGCAGATTATATGACAGCCTCGAATATCATATTCTTCATTCTTTCCGCAATAATCCTCATATTCGGGATTTTGTCGGTAACGACCACGAAGATTTTGCGCGCGGCAACATACCTCTTTTTTGTGCTTTTCGCAATTTCGGGCTTGTATCTGCTGCTAAACTACGAGTTTCTTGCAGCTGTGCAGCTTTCGGTCTATGCCGGAGGAATCGTGGTGCTGTTCGTGTTTGCCATCCTGCTAGTCAAGAATCTGGGAGAAGAGACCGAAAAGGTTTCTTGCCAGAAGAAACTGACCGGAGCAATCGCAGCCTTGTCGGGCGCGGCAATCTGTCTTGTGACTTTCTTCGGATACAAAGGGTTCTTTATTAACGAAGGGGCGGACGCCATTGCCGAAGGCATCAAAATGGACTTGGTAGGACAGACTCTTATGGGGACAGATAAATACCAGTACCTGCTGCCATTCGAGGCTTCGAGTATTTTGCTTTTGGCCTGCATAATAGGCTCAGTAATAATCGCAAAAAAGAATAAGGAGGAGAAACGATGAACTTACCATTTGAATTTTATTTGGTCTTGAGCACCCTGCTTTTCTTTATCGGGGTATATGGCTTCGTTGCAAGAAAGAATCTGATAGGCATGCTTATGTCTGTCGAGCTTATCCTAAACGCCGTGAACATCAATTTCGTGGTGTTCAACCGCTTCTTGCATCCGGAACATCTGGACGGATTTGTTTACAGTCTGTTTGTGATTGTTGTGGCTGCGGCAGAAACTGCGGTGGCAATTTCCATCATCATTAATATTTATCGCAACATGAAAAATATTAGTGTTGACAGTATTAAAGAACTTAAGAATTGATGAATATGGAAAATATAGTTTTTTTAGAAAACATCTCATTGCCTATCTTGGCAATTCCGTTCTTCATGTTCCTGTTCCTCGGGCTTTTCGGCAACAA
Organism: Paludibacteraceae bacterium; assembly: GCA_017632345.1. Classification (GTDB taxonomy): domain Bacteria; phylum Bacteroidota; class Bacteroidia; order Bacteroidales; family Paludibacteraceae; genus RGIG9379. Next base: position 10,396 of record JAGBRL010000027.1, on the reverse strand, counting down.
ATTTGCGCCTAAGGTTGCCGGGTACATAGGCACGGCCGGACTTGTGGCAGTGACATTTCTGTCTTATTTGACAGCCTATTACTACTTCTTCACAGAAGCAGGACAGGGGGCGGAAGGCTCTTGGGAGCAGCTCTGGCTTCACAGATACACGTGGCTGGACTTCGCTTCTGCGCAGCATCCTAATCTGCACATCGACTTGGGCTTCTTGCTCGACCCGATTTCAGCAATGATGCTTGTCGTGATTTCTACAGTTTCGCTTATGGTGCACATATACAGTATGGGTTACATGCACGGAGAAGACGGCTTCCAGCGCTACTATGCGGTGCTGTCACTTTTCTCTTTCGCAATGCTCGGACTGGTTGTGGCTACAAACATCTTTCAGATGTACATCTTCTGGGAACTTGTGGGTGTGTCGTCATTCTTGCTGATCAGCTTCTTCTTCACTAAGCCGTCGGCTGTGAAGGCTGCAAAGAAGGCGTTTATCGTGACACGATTCGCAGATATGTTCTTCCTTATAGGCATTCTGATTCTGTCTTATTACACAAAGACATTCGACTACGAACTGCTTACAGCTACAGAAGGCGGACAGGCTACATTGGTTCATCAGACGATGGGCGGACTCACATTCATGGGTCTTTCTGTAACATCTATCGCGCTGTTCCTTATCTTCTTGGGCGGTGCCGGAAAGTCTGCTATGTTCCCGTTCCACATCTGGCTTCCTGACGCGATGGAAGGTCCGACTCCGGCTTCAGCTTTGATTCACGCTGCAACAATGGTTGTTGCTGGTGTGTTCTTGGTTGCAAGACTGTTCCCGGTTTACTTCTTCGAAGCTCCGGACGTGCTTACCGTGATTGCGTACATAGGCGGGTTCACAAGCTTGTTCGCCGCAGTTATCGCCTGCACGCAGACAGACATCAAGAGGGTTCTCGCCTTCTCAACAATCTCTCAGATTGCTTACATGATGGTCGCTCTAGGCGTTTCTGGTTATGGCGACGACAACGGAATCGGGTTCACCGCATCTATGTGGCACCTGTTCACTCACGCAATGTTCAAGGCGACTCTGTTCTTGGCGGCAGGAGCTATCATCCACGCTGTTCACAGCAACGAGATGGACGCTATGGGCAACCTGCGCAAGTACTTGCCGATAACTCACATCACATTCCTTATCGCATGTCTTGCAATTGCAGGTATTCCTCCGTTCTCAGGATTCTTCTCAAAGGACGAAATCTTGGTGGCAGCGCACATGTCTTCTCCAGTTCTTTACTGGTGCCAGACGTTCGTTGCAGGATTGACAGCATTCTACATGTTCCGTCTTTACTACAGAATCTTCTGGTATGACAACAATCCGCACTACGAACACCACACGCCGCACGAAGCTCCGGCTAACATGTGGGTTCCGCTTGCAATACTTTCTATTTACACGCTTGTCAGCGGCTTCTTCCCTTTCAGCGAATGGATTTCGCCTAACTTGATAGGCTACCCGATTCATATGCACTGGGACATCGCCATTCCGAGCGTGATTGTAGCTCTTGTCGGCATCGGAATTGCAACATTCTTATACATGAAGAAGAACGACAAGCCAGACATGATTGCAAACTCAGTTAAGAGTTTCTACAAATGGGCTTGCAACAGATTCTACATCGACGAGATTTATTTGTACATCACAAACAACATCATCTTCGACAAGATCTGCGCTCCGATTGCATGGTTTGACAGGCACGTGATTGACGGATTCATGAACTTCTCGGCATGGATTACAAACTTCGTGTCAGTTCAGACAAAAGATTTCCAGAGCGGAAATGTTCAGCAATACGCATGGGTGTTCCTGATGGGAGTTGTGACAATTGTGGCTTTGGCTCTTTATTTGTAATAGTTCCGTATAACTGAAAAACATAAAGAAATGAATATATTATCATCATTTGTAATTATTCCGCTGATTATGATGCTGGTGATTTTCTGTCTCAAAGACAAAAATCACATCCGCATGGTTATGGCGGCAGGTGCCTTGGCCATACTTGGATTCTCCGGTTACCTGACTCTTGAATATCTCAGTTTGAGAGAAGCCGGCGAGACGTCCGAGTTTCTTTTCACTCAGAGCGTGATGTGGTACGAGACGTTCAACATTCACTATGCGGTTGGCGTTGACGGTATTTCTGTCGCGATGATTCTCCTTTCTGCCATCGTTGTGATTACAGGCGTGTTCGCGTCTTGGAATCTTGAAGTTCAGACCAAGGAGTACTTTTTGTGGTTCCTCATGCTCTCTATCGGAGTGTTCGGGTTCTTCATCTCTATAGACTTGTTCACAATGTTCCTTTTCTACGAAGTGGCGCTGATTCCGATGTACCTTCTTATCGGTCTTTGGGGAAGCGGCAACAAGGAATATGCGGCAATGAAGCTTACACTGATGCTTATGGGAGGCTCGGCATTCCTTATGGTCGGCATCTTCGGCATCTACTTCTACTCTGCTCCGGAAGGTCAGCAGCTGACTTTCAACATCTCTGAAATTGCAGCTAATGCAAACATGCCTTTCAGCAAGCAGATGATATTCTTCCCTCTTACGTTCATCGGATTCGGTGTGCTGGGCGCAATGTTCCCTTTCCACACTTGGTCTCCTGACGGTCACGCTTCAGCGCCTACGGCTGTGTCTATGCTTCACGCCGGAGTATTGATGAAGCTTGGAGGTTACGGATGCTTCCGTGTAGCAATGACACTTATGCCAGACGCTGCCAACGAATTGGCTTGGATCTTCATCATCCTTACTGGTATCAGCGTTGTTTACGGAGCGTACAGCGCTTGCGTTCAGAACGACTTGAAGTACATCAACGCGTACTCTTCTGTGAGCCACTGCGGACTTGTGCTTTTCGCGCTGCTCATGATGAACAAGACTGCGATGACAGGAGCAATCCTTCAGATGCTTTCTCATGGTCTCATGACTGCGTTGTTCTTCGCGCTCATCGGTATGATCTACGGACGCACTCACACTCGTGACATCCGTATGATGGGCGGCTTGATGCAAATCATGCCAGTTCTGTGCGTATGCTACGTGATAGCTGGTATGGCGTCTCTCGGTCTTCCAGGCTTGAGCGGATTTGTGGCAGAAATGACAATCTTCGTAGGTTCGTTCGAACACTCTGACTTCTTCCACAGATTCTTTGTGATTTTGGGTTGCTCGTCAATCGTTGTCACTGCTGTTTACATCTTGCGCGTGGTTGGAAAGATTCTGTTCGGACCTGTTCAGGATGAACACCATCGCGAACTAACCGACGCTGTATGGTACGAAAAGATTGCGGCTTTCGGACTTATCGCGGCTATCGCTTGCCTTGGTATGTGTCCGCTTCCAATTTCTAATATGATTGGAGACAGTATAGAAAACATTGTAAAACTATTCTAACGGCAAATAATTATGGATAACAGTCAAATAATGTTGGGGTACGAACAGTTTCTCAATATGCAACATGAACTGTCGCTGGTTGCGGTTTTGATTCTTGTGCTTCTCGCTGACCTTTTCATGGACGGCAAGAAGAAGGGTCTCTTCCAGACTATTGCGATTGGGATTTTTGCTCTTCATACTGCGTTCGGATTTCACCTGGGCTTCTCTTGCGAAGACGGAATACAGACCGCCTTCGAAGGCATGTACACTACGTCTGCAATGCACATATTTGTAAAGAACATATTGAACTTGGGAACTTTGTTCGTGCTGCTTTTCGCTCACAAATGGAACGAAACGCTGAACAAGGAGAACTGCGGCGAGTTTTACTTCCTCACATTCTCTACCCTGTTCGGAATGTATCTTATGATTTCTTCCGGAGACTTCCTTCTGTTCTACATCGGTCTGGAAACTGCATCTATCCCGATGGCAACTTTGGTTGCTCTTAACAAGAACAAAACTGAGTCTGCCGAAGCTGGAGCCAAGTATATTCTTACTGCTGCGTTCTCTTCCGGCGTTATGCTTTTCGGTATTTCGCTTATATACGGGACTTGCGGCTCACTCTACTTCGACGAAGTGGCAGGCGCGTTCAGCGCTGAGCCTATCCAGGTTATGGCAATGGTGTTCTTTGCCGCTGGTATGGGCTTCAAGATTTCTCTTGTTCCTTTCCACTTGTGGACTCCGGACACCTACCAAGGCGCACCAACTCCGGTTACAGCTTACCTTTCTGTAATATCTAAGGGTGCGGCTGTGTTCGCGTTCATGTGCATCTTGTTCAAGGCGTTCCGCAACTATCCGGAAAACTGGCAGGACATCTTGTGGTGGATTATCGTCATCACTATCACAGTGGCTAATATCTTCGCCATCAGACAGAAGAACCTGAAGCGTTTCCTTGCTTACTCTTCTGTGTCTCAGGCTGGATACATCATGCTGGGTGTTATTGCCGGAACTGCTGCCGGTATGACCGCTACAGTGTTCTATGTGTTCATTTACATGTTCACAAACTTGGCTGCGTTCGGCATCATCTCTAATATAGAAAACCAGACCGGCAAGGTGGGTATGGACGACTACAACGGCCTGTACTCTACTAACCCGAAACTGGCTCTTATCATGATGCTGGCTATGTTCTCGCTTGGCGGTATTCCTCCTTTTGCAGGCTTCTTCAGCAAGTTCTTCATCTTTGCTGCAGCTGCTCAGCAAGGCCAGTATTTGCTGGTGTTCATTGCGTTGCTCAACACTATCATCTCTTTGTACTACTACTTGCTTGTGGTAAAGGCGATGTTTATAAACAAGTCAGACTCTCCAATCCCGACTTTGAAGAGCGACTCTATGTCTTTGGTTGGCTTGACTCTCTGCACTATCGCAATAATAGTGCTCGGTTTCATCAGCCCTATATACCAGTACATAGACGGAATGAGTTTCGGAATGTAATGTCAGACACTATTAAATTTGCAAAGAGTCCGGAGGTAATCCGGGCTCTTTCTTTTTTCAAAAAACACCTGCCTTATTGCCATTTGTAAAAAATATCATATCTTTACGGCGATTTGAATTACAATATTAATGTTTTAAGTATGAAAAAACTTTATTTTTCACTCTTTTTGATCCTGTCCCAACTGACTGGTTACGCAGAACCTCCTGCATGCCTGAGCGGATGGAAACAGATCTTCTCCGACGAGTTCGACGGCAATTCGCTGGACAAGTCCAAGTGGAACCCTACTTACAACTGGGGACACACTCACAACCACCGCGCATACTGCGTTGAAGAAAACGTGTCGGTAGCTAACGGCGTGCTGCTTTTAAAGGGCGAAGCCAAAAGACACCCCGAAGCCCCCGCCACATGCAAAAACGGGAACGAAACCTACTCTCTGGACTACACTTCCGGAGCCATTGACACCAGAGGCAAGTTCGAGTTCAGACACGGTTACATAGAGGGCCGTTTCAAAATGCCGAAGCAGCTCGGAACTTGGCCGGCTTTCTGGATGCTGCAAGACGGATGGCCGCCAGAAATAGACATATTCGAAGTGCCGCACGCGCGCAATGAGCACCATTACTATCTGCATTACACTAAGACGGACTGGTACGCATCGCACGGCTCGGCTTGGGACCACGAAGCTTCTTTCGGCGGAGTGCACAAAGGTCCGGACAAGTCTGCCGACTTCCATACTTACGGACTTGAATGGAACGACAATTACATGAACTTCTATTTCGACGACAAACTGGTGGCAAGTTACAACCGGCCGTCCGAAATAAGCCAGACAAAGGCTATGTACGTCATCATAAACCTTGCCATCGGGGGCTGGGCCACAAGCAACGGAAACCCTATCGAAATAACCGCCGACAATCCGGCTTACTTGGAGTGCGACTGGGTTAGAGTCTGGTCTAAAAACGAAGATACAAACCTGCCGGACGGAAATGTCAGATTCTACTCTATCGCAGAGGACAAATGTATCGTGGCAAACGGAAACGACGTTGAACTTGGCGACTGCGATTCTCCGTCGGCATACGCCACTGTCAGCGAGTCCGGCAGCTCTTACAGAATCAACTTCGGCGACAAAGTGCTGGAAATCCCTAACGAGTCGAAAGACGCTGGCGCTGCGGTCGGCCTTTGGGGCTGGAACGGGAAAGCGCATCAGCAGATCGGCTTGGCTCGGCAGACCGAGTTTCAAGATTTAGTTGTGAAGATGAAATTCACTCATAGCGGACACTACGTGCAGACTAAGGATAATGACATTTTTCAAGATGTGACGCCTGAAAACAACGAGGCTGCATTATGGAAAATCTTGGGAGAACACGACGAAGCAACACTTTTAACCAGTTTTGAAGAAAACTGGGGCCTAAATATATGGACTTCTGACGGAGCCGCGCATCTGTGGCGCAATTCGCCTTTTAACGTTCTGCATATCACTGCGTTTGACATAAAAGGAAACATCATTGCAACAAGCAAGATGGACTTCGGATGCAGCGCAATAAGCATCCCTCTGCCAGACGGAATACATGTAATGCAAATAACTGACGAGCAAGGCAATACCAGAACTGTAAAATTAAAGACAATAAAATAACTGACACATACACAAGTCTCTGATGATTTTAGTTTTAATCATCAGAGACTTTATATTTTATCATGCTCAAAAACACAAAATCCAGACGTTTTTCTCAAAACAGACACATTTTCCAACAAAAAAGTAGTTATTTAAATATAAATCACTATCTTAGCGAGAATTTTTGTGCGAACTTGAATTCTTTTTTTGTATTGATTTGAAAATTTGAAAAATAATGGGGTGTAATTTTTTTAGAATGTTTATGAAAAAGAAATTTTGTCTCGGGTTACTAGCTGCTGCACTAAGCGTCGGAAGCGCGTCGGCACAGTGTGTTGTGGCAGGTACGAATTTTGACACAAACTCAGAGCTTTGTTGCCCAACATTGACTTCTGATAGTGAAGAGGGAGGTTGGTATAACGAAGACCTCGATTGGGACAAGTTATGCAAAGCAGACATGTTCATTGGTCCTGAATACGCAAAACAAAATGGTATTGGGGGTGTATTCTCTAGTGATGGCAGCAACGACATGACTGACATTGATGATATTTTTCATCTAAACAACCTTCAGGCTGATGGAAAACCGGCTCAATATGGTTATTCTACCGTCACTGCTCAGCCGAAACTTATACATTCGTTTTGCAAGGCGAATGAAGTGCCTAATAATATGTATGTCAATATTGGTTCCGCGCCACTTTGCCCTATAGTCTCTTATACGGTGCATGGATTGGCTCCCGGCACTACTGCTGAGTTGTCTTTCTCATTGCATAATTTGTTGGACCCTACATATTTCGATCACCTTGCAACAAACGTATGTGTAGGAGGTGGCAAAGCCCCGCAATTGTCTGATTTTATCTCTAAATACAATTATTCAAATACTGGTGCAATCAATGGTAACAAATTGGGCTTTGGAGTGGTGTCGAGTGATGACAATGTGCAGTTCAACACCTCATATAACAATGCACTTCAATTGACTAACTCAAGAAATGCAACAACGGCAACGGCTGATTATGGAAGCTCAACAACAGTGACTCATAAAGCTACAGTACCTGCAACAGGTAGTGTGACATTCTATTTCTATCGTACAAGTGATTGTTTTCAGATTCCTATTGGTATAGATGACATCAAAGTGACAGGAGAGGTTAAACCGGTCATTTCAACTACTGGTAACCCTTGTCCTGAACAACCGTTGCGTATTACTTCAAGACAGAGCTATCCGGAAGGTACGAAATTTTCGTGGAAGGAGTCTGTTACAGGTCAGACTTCTACTGACCAAAGTTTTAATTTTGTTCCAGACGCTGCGGAAACTGATTATAGTATAACTCTTGAAATTACATTGCCAGGTTGTGTGCCTTCTAAGTCAGACGTTTTGAAGGTTCATTCGGGAACTTGTTGTACAAGTGATGATGGTGCTCCAATGGCGAAAACAAACTTGTTTTTTGATGATTTTGGAAATTTCCCTACTGACGACACTTACGAGTGGACAGACCGTATGGGAATAACTCATACCGAGAAAATTCCTACAGGACAGGTACATGATGCACAATCTCTTACTGGATCTCCAAAGATTCCTTATGTAAGGGCTTATAATATTGAAGCTAGTGGCGCTAAATTGAAAGTCCCAGCTTTGGCAGATCATCCTAATAGTGAAGATTGTCAAGGGCCTGCAACACAATTATATTGCCATGGTATTTATGCAGTTTCTAAAGCCGGCGGATATCCAAAAGGTGTGCCACATGATAATTCTGGCACATCAACAGGAGGCATGCTTCAATTTGACCTTTTTGATGATGGCACACAAGATGAATTCTTTGAAATAGATATTGAACATATATGTACAGGTAAAGAGATTTCTTTTGGTGCGGACTTCGCCTCTATTTCTGAACATCCCGGTTCTATAGAAGTAGTTTTGGAACATGATGGGAAAATTCTTGATAGTCAGTATAAATATTTTTCTGATGGTGCTGATGGATGGAAGAATGCAAGCAATTCTTTTGTCATAAATTCATCGGATGTAGGAGGAAAATCTGAGGTTACTATAACGATGAAGGTAAGACATTATGGATATATGGATGATGGATCTCCAATCAATGGAAAAACTCGTGACTATGCAATTGACAATATCATTTTCCAAGTTTGTACTCCTCCTGATGTGAATGTGGAGTCTTCTGTAAGTACGGGAAAGGATATCCTCGACCTATGTACTGAGGATGTGTTGACTTTGACATCTGTGACATCAGAGGCTGTAAAAAGATTCTATTTGTACAGCAATAAACAATTGGATCCGAATAAGAAGGTGGGTTACGTTTACCAATATACATTCCAAGATCCTTCTACTGAAAGCGAGACAAATCCTATTACATGGAATACGCTTCACGATGAAGAGGTCGTTGAATCAGAATCTTTTGATGTAGAGGTTGAAAAATATTGGGACAACATATTCTCTCAGCTGGAGGATGATCCTAAACATGAGAAACGCATCTATTTCCGCGTGGTTGTGGGTGAATATTCTGATTTGATTGCAGATCAATCTTGGAAGAAAAATTCAGCGTTCTCTCCTTGTCGTAAGATTTCAATCTCTACTATTCCTGTCGTTGCCGGTTTGAACTGCGCCGCTTGTGTCAAGGCTGAACAGCCTGAGATTATCGGCGCGGAAGAGACAAAAGTCACTCTTGGAAAGGAAATGAAGGAGGTTAATCTCTGTCTTGGCGAGATTGCTCACCTCTCTACTGAAAACTTCGTCCCTTCTGACCCTGAGGAGATGGGCGTTGCAGACCCTACGTCGCCTCACAAGTATATCGCAACATGGCACAAGGGCAGCAAGACTGCTCCCGGCGTGAAAGGCATCGGTTACACGGACGGTGACGACAACACATCTTTAAATGTAACTTATGAAGATGCAGACATATATTATTTGAAGGTTATTGACTTCGACTTCCCTGGTGATGACGGCTCGTCTTGCTACATGTGGGACTCTGTCAAAGTCATCGCCAACCCAGTTCCGGAAAAGACCCTCGCCGAGGTCAAGCCGTTCTGCGAAGGAACTCTTGCCGCTAACGAGGCACCAACTCTGACTATCGACGGCTACAAGCTGCACTGGTACGAGGACGCGGACACGACCAAGGCAACTAAGGAACCTTCCGTAATAGACAAGGAGGCTAAAGAATACGAATACTTCTATGTTCTGGAAGACAGCAAGACAGGCTGCAAGGGCGAGGTTAATCCGTTCGCGTTCACTGTTAACGCCATTCCGACAAAGGTTCTGGAAGACGTGAAGGTCATAGAATACATAAAGGGCACAGGCTCTGTTGACATCAGCGAGAAGGCAGGCCTTGAGCCTACCAAAGAGGAGTACACGCTCTTCTGGAGCACTTCTGCCGCCGCTGGCGACGACGGAAGCAAAACCGCCCCTAAGCACGACATAACCAAGGAGGACAAGGTGGGCAAGTCATACTACGTCTACCAGAAAAACGAGGAGACAGGCTGCTACGGCGAGAAGAGCGAGATCGTTGTGATTGTCAACGACTCACCTAAGCCGGTAACCAAGGACACTGTTGTCTGCAAGGGCAAGACGATAGACGACCTCTCCTCTCTTGTCAAGAAGGAAAGCGCGGACTACGAGCTTCTCTGGTACGCGTCCGAGTCTGACGCCAAGGAGGACGGCGTGACAACTCCGTCCGCTCTGACCGCTGAGCAGGCGGCTGTGCCTGGCGAATACACGTTCTACGTCGCACAGAAGAACACCATTACCGAAGCCATCAGCGAAAAGGCGGCTGTCACAGTGACCGTTGTCGGCGTTGACATGCCTAAGGTCAAGGATATCGACTACTGTACCGGAGACGACGCGGCTCCTTTGAACGAAAACGTCACTCTGGTTGCGGACGAGTCCAAGTTCACGTTCCAGAGCGGTCTGGAGTGGTTTGTAAACAAAAAT
>JAGBRL010000026.1 GCA_017632345.1 Paludibacteraceae bacterium | reverse complement strand
CCTCCACACTGTCGCCTGAAATCATGGTGACAACATCCTGACGAATGCCCTCAAAATCCATCAAAATATAATCTTTCAACGCCTCGAACGAACCTGTAGCCGACCAGTAACTGCCCATCCTTTTGCGACTGATGGAAGATGTCACCGACTTTGGATTAAACAAGCTGACTTCGTCGCTGAGCCTGTAACCGTCGTACCAACGCTGGAACTCGGCGAAGTCACATCCGTATTGTTCGCAAAGAGCTTTGGTTTCCTCTGCGGTGAAACCTACGTGCGGAGCAAATTGCGCAGCGTCGAGCATGGTATATTCTGTGAACTCGTTCAACTTAGACTGCACCTTGTCGCGTACAATCGGTATGATGCCGGTAATGTAGGCAAGGGCGATAGCCGGACGAATTGTTGTTCCTTTGAACAAACCATTAAGGAAACTTAAATAACTGTCGAACAGCGATTGCGGAACCTGCTCACGAATCAGCACATCGTATTCGTCTATGATGACAACAAACTTCTCTCCTAATTCTTTATAAACTTTCAAGATACATTCGTCTATGCTGTTATCTTTTTCAAAATCAACATTTGCGAATTGCTCCTTAAATTCTTCAACAACCCGTTCTTCTATCTGAGCGATAAGTGTTGCATGCTCATTCTTTTTCTTTGCGTTTTGATACAACTCGTTCAAATCCAGTTTGATGACATTGAACCTGTTCAAATACTTGTCAAAGCATGGCTCTTGACCGAGTTTCATCTGGCTGAAGACCTCGCGTGTGTCGCAACCCTTTGAGTAGTAGGCAGAAATCATGTTGCCCGCCATGCTCTTTCCGAAACGGCGTGGACGGGAGAGGCAGACAAAATTATCATCAGAATCTATCAAGTCATTGAGTTCATAGATTATCTGTGATTTGTCCACATATATCTTTTTATTTCTGTTCTGCATGAACGCATCCGCGTTCGGATTCAGATATAAGCCCATAATTTCTGCTTTTAAGTTTTTACAAAGATAAAGAAATTTTGAAAATATCTCTCCATTTATTGCATATAACAAACTTCAGAGAGTAGTATTATAACACTCTCTGAAAATTTGTTTTTTTGGGGTAATCTTTTTTGACTTGGTTATTGATTCTTAAAAATAGAAACTCACCTCTATACAACCAAATCAATACTCATATTCTCCTTCAACTCCTTCACTAGTTTGATAAAATTGTCCTTTGGAACCTAATTTAAACTTTCTTTTTATTATAAGTCCTCTGTCATTTTGAGTCCACATGATTGTTTGGTCTGCTAAAATTTCAGAATCAACCATTATGAAATCTAGATCAGATTCTGCTGGACTAGTTTTGTACGCATAAAAAAGACAGAGATGACCTAAAACCTCATATTTCTTAGACATGCACCACAAATCATATTTGATCGAACTAATATTCTCCGATCTCAGAATAAAACAATAAAAGTCATTATGAAGTGGGACGAGTCCTATCAAATCTATATTCTTCTGAAATATGAAGGTTTGTGTAATCCTCCCAGAAATTCCATATTCTCTAGGTTTTGTATTATATATATTATAAAATTCCGGTGATGAGGAAACATCATAATCCAAAGGCTCAAAATTTAGAAATTTGTTCACTATTGTATCACTAAATGAAGCCACAGCAGGCATAGATACATAGTTAGACAATGGCAAATCCAACTCTTTATCAGAATACATCTCTATCATATTGTTTTGAGAAAACAACATAAGTCCTTTTATCCAAAGGAATAATACTAACATTTTTTTCATTTTTAATCTTCCTTATTAATTACATAATAACCTTATTTCCGCAACACTACATTAATAAAATCCTGAGCAACAAAAGTTACTCAGGATTTTACATATCCAAAACAGCTTTAACGCTTCACTCCGTTTCTCTTCAGCAAAGGCTCGATAGTAGGCTCCTGCCCACGGAAACGCTTATACAGCACCATAGGATGCTCCGTACCGCCCCGTTCAAGCACCTCTCTTCTGAATGACGTTGCCGTGCGTTCATCAAATATACCATTCGCAGAGAATACAGAAAAAGCGTCTGCATCAAGCACCTCAGCCCATTTATAGCTGTAATATCCGGCGGCATATCCCCCAGAAAATATATGGCTAAATTGCGAGCTCATCAAAGTGCCGTCAACAGCCGGCAACACAAGCGCCGCTTTCCACGCTTCGCCTTCAAAAGCCGCCACATCACCGTTGAACTCGTCAGACAGAGTATGCCAAGCCATATCCAGCAAACCGAAGCTGAGCTGCCTCATTGTCTGATAACCCGTATTAAAATTAGCAGCCGCTCTGATTTTCTCTATCATATCGGCAGGAATCCTTTCTCCTGTTTTATAATGAACGGCAAAACCGTCAAGATACTCCTTCTCTGTAGCCCAATTTTCCAAAAGCTGCGAAGGCAACTCCACGAAATCACGATACACATTAGTTCCGGAGAGCGACTCATAAGTTGAGTTTGCAACCATTCCATGTATAGAATGTCCGAACTCATGAAGGAAAGTAGTCAGCTCGTCAAAAGTCAGAAGCGAAGGCTGCGACTCCGTAGGGCGCGAAAAGTTCATCACGATAGATATATGCGGACGCGAATTAACGCCGTTTTCCATATACTGCCCTTTATACTCCGTCATCCATGCGCCGCTGCGCTTGCCCTCTCTTGGGTGGAAGTCAGTATAAAGCACAGCCAAGAACGAGCCGTCATTGTCAAACACGTCAAAAGCCTCCACCTCTGGGTTATAGACCGGAATATCGGCGTTCTTCTTGAAAGTCAGTCCATAAAGCTTAGTAGCCAGCCCGAAGACACCACGCTTCACATTTTCAAGCTCAAAATAAGGGCGCAGCTCCTCGTCACTCACATTATACTTCGCAATTCTCAACTTTTCAGAATAGAACGACCAGTCCCACGGCATCACGTCAAAGTCGGCACCGTTAGCCTTTGCAAACTCCTGCACCTCAGCAACCTCCTTCAAAGCCACAGACTTATAAGCGTCAGACAAGTCGCCGATAAGTTTGTACACATTTTCTGAGTTCTCCGCCATTCTGCGACGCAGCACATAATCAGCATAAGTTCTGAACCCGAAAAGATTTGCTATTTTCAGCCTAACATTAACAATATCCTTCACCACCTGCCTGTTGTCAAACTCGCCTCCGAACGCTTTAGTGTTGTAAGCCATATACAACTGTCTTCGCAACTCTCTGTTCTCAGCGTATTTCATGAACGGCACATAGCTTGGGTAAGTGAGGTCAAAAGCCCATCCGCTCTTGCCTTTGCTTTTAGCCTTTTCGGCTGCCGCCTCTATAATATCGTCGGGCAAGCCGGCAAGGTCTTCCCTATTTTCCAGCACAAGCAAATACGCGTTAGTAGCTTTCAGAGCGTTCTGTCCGAACTGCAGTTCAAGCAAAGACAGCCGCGAACTAAGTTCTCTGTACAAAGCCTTTCCCTCTTCGCTCAGATTGGCGCCTCTATTTTCAAAAGCCACAAAAACCTTCTCCAGCAAAGTCTGCTGTTCAACGGAAAGATTCAAAGAGTCACGCTTTTCGTAAACCTTGCGCACACGCTCGAACAGTTTTTCATTAAGATAAATATTATTAGAATGTTCAGACTCCTCAGGCGCAATTTCGTTTGCGATGTCCTGCATCTCGTCCGACGTCTCCGCGCTCAGCAAATTATAAAACGCGTACTGAGCCTTAGCCAACACGCTTCCGCTACGTTCAAACGCAACAATAGTGTTTTCGAAAGTAGGCTCTTCCGGATTATTCACAATAGCCTCGATCTCCTCGTTTTCGAGCTTCATTCCCTGCCTCATTGCAGGAAGATAATGCTCCAACTTTATTTTATCGAACGGGATGGTCTGATGCGGCGTATTATACTCACATAGAAAAACATTCTCTCCATTAACAATTGCTGCCATAATCAAAAACAATAAAACTATTAAACATCTGTTCATACAAATCACATATCTTTAATCAAGATTTCGGAATTTTCCTTCACAAGTTCGTGCGAACTGTTCAGATACTCCCAGATATGGGCAAACTCCTCCCTCTCCTCTATTTTGAAATTTTCCGAGCCGTAATGATTCATCCTTTCGAGCAGAAAAGCCACGGAAATAACATTCACATCGATAGCCGGCTGATAAGCGATGTCGCCGTAAGTGCTTCCGAACGTTTCGTTTAAGATGCCCACCTTGCAGAGGTCGTCAACGATAACGGAGACAAGGCTTATCGGCATCTTGTACTGCGAAGATATTTGGTTAAGCGACAGCGGCTGTTCCCCTTTCTCAAACCTTTTGATTACGATTTTAGCAATTGCCACCGCCACAAACTCGTAATACCTCTGGCTTATCAGCTTCACGTCGGACTCGAACTCATAGTTTCTGACGCTCTGCCCTGCAAAAGAGAGTTCCGCGCCAAAAAGCACAATAATCCAAGTTATCTGGATAAAGAGCAAGAGCAGCGGGATTGCGGCCAAACTACCGTAAACCGCATTGTAATTAGTGGCCCAAGTCTGTCCGTACACATAAATCTGCTTAAAGACCTGAAAAGCGGTACCCGCAAGCACTCCGGCGCAGAACGCGTTCTTAAACTTAACCTTCGTATTCGGAATAATCAAGTATAACATCGTGAAAATCAGCCACGTTATCAGGTAAGGCTGAAAAGACAGCATAGTGCTTACCGTGGGGCTAATTATAAAATTATCGTTAAATGCCGCGCCAAGATATTTAAAATAGAAAGAGATAGCCGACGATATTGCGATAAGGAACGGCACAAGGAAAAGCAAAGAGAAGTAATCAGTAAACTTTCTGACCACAGAACGCGGCTTCTTCACCTGCCATATCTCGTTAAATGAATTTTCAATCTGCGTGAACACCTTCATCACAGACCAAAGCAGGAAGACGATACCGATACCGATAAACGCCCCTCCCTTAGTATGTTCAAGATATGACTCTATCATACCAAACACAACCTTCAGGCTGTCGCCCTGCGTGCCAATCTCTTTAATAAGGAAATCCGCTATATGGCTGTCCATGCCGAACCCTCTTGCGATGCCGAAAATAAAGGCGAGCAGCGGAATCATCGCAAACACAGAATAGTATGTCAGAGCCGATGCCTTGACCGCCAGACGCCCTTTGAAAAAACGCTGCACAGTCAGCACAACGGTTTTCAGTATATAATACACAATACCTCTCCGCCCAGTCTCGTCATGTTCGGTAATCCTCCAAATATCGATAGTCACGAATCGGATAAGCTCAAAAATGTAACCTATTATTTTTTTCATACGAAACATTCATTAATACAGCGTCCATCAGTCATAAAGCTGCAAAGAGAACTTTTTTAAGTTGCACAAAACAAAAAAAGCAGCAGGTGTATAAGCCGGGTTCTGTACTGGAAAACCAGCGTTTGTCATTTATCTAAGGCTGCCGTTGCCGACAGTCTTTAGCAATCTACCCCTCGACATCGGGCGAGCAACCCTACGTGCGTCGATATACTTGATCTTGCAACCCATGATTCGTACGGCTTCCGCTGTCGCCAACGGAACGGTGGTCTCTTACACCGCCTTTTCACCCTTACCGGCCTAAGCCGGCGGTTATTTTCTGTTACGATAATTCGCCCTCACGAACGACTTCCCGTTAGGAAGCATGGCGCTCTGTGTTGCCCGGACTTTCCTCTGACATTTCTGCCAGCGACAAACCCACCTGCTGCATCTGCAAAGATAAGTTAAATTTAGTGAAAAAAAGAGGCTTCTGACAAAATTTGCGCGACATTGAATAATAAAAGCAATAAAAAAGCGCAAAGCAAAACAGTCAGACACAAAAAAGGCGCGCTTTTCAGCACGCCTTTTTCTTGCATTATGGTATATTTATAAATTATCCGCCGAAGTTGTCAAACATGATAGACTCATCCTCCACACCCAAATCATTAAGCATACCAACAACCGCCTTAGCCATAGGGCCAGGGCCGCACATGTAGTATTCAATATCTTCAGGAGCATCGTGATTTTTCAGATAAGTCTCGTACATAACGTTATGAACAAAACCAGCCGTATATTTCACGCCAGCAGCATCAGCCGCTGGGTCCGGACGGTCAAGAGCCAAGTGGAAATTGAAGTTAGGGAATTCCTTTTCAATCGCCAAGAAATCTTCAAGATAGAAGACCTCGTTCAAAGCGCGCGCGCCGTAGAAATAATCCATCTTGCGGTCTGTCGTCTTCAAAGTCTTGGTCATATGCATAATCTGAGCGCGAAGCGGAGCCATACCGGCACCACCGCCGACCCAAATCATATCCTTCTTAGAATCGAATATAGGGTGGAAATCACCATAAGGACCGCTCATGGTCACCTTGTCACCCGGCTTCAAAGAGAAGATATAAGAAGACGCGATACCCGGATTTACCTCCATGAAGCCAGACTTGTCCGCTTTCATAGGAGGAGTTGCGATACGCACAGTAAGCATAAATCTGTCACCCTCGTCAGGATAGTTAGCCATCGAATAAGCACGCACAGTAGGTTCTGTATTCTTGCACTTCAGGTCGAACATCTTATACTGTTCCCAAGCCTTCACGTATCCCTCGCCGATAAGTGCCTTGTCAAAATCCTTGCCATAATCGATTTCGAATGCAGGAATCTTAATCTGAGCGTAAGAGCCAGGAATAAAATTCATGTGCTCGCCCTTAGGAAGCTCCACGATAAACTCCTTTATGAAAGTTGCAACGTTCTTGTTAGAGATAACGGTACACTCCCACTCTTTCACTCCCATCACAGACTCAGGAATCTTGATGCTCATATCGTTCTTCACCTTCACCTGGCAGCCAAGACGCCAGTTTTCCTGAATTTGCTTACGGCTGAAATGCCCCACTTCAGTAGGCAAGATAGT
>JAGBRL010000025.1 GCA_017632345.1 Paludibacteraceae bacterium | reverse complement strand
TTTTGCGGTGTTCTGTTTGGTGTTTTTTTGCGGTGTTCTGTTTGGTGTTTTTGCGGTGTTCTGTTTGGTGTTTTTGCGGTGTTCTGATTTGTGTTTTTGCGGTGCTCTGTTTGGTGTTTTTGCGGTGCTCTGATTGGTGTTTTTGCGGTGATCTGTTTGGTGTTTTTGCGGTGTTCTGTTTGGCATTTTTGCGGTATTCTGTTTGACGTTTTTGTGGTGTTCTGTTTTGCGTTTTTGCGGTGTTCTGTTTTGCGTTTCTGCGGTGTTCTGATTGGCATTTTTGCGGTATTCTGTTTTGTGTTTTTGCGGTATTCTGATTGGTGTTTTTGCAAATCAAAAGAAAAAGTGATGCTGCAATTTGACAGAAAGTAGAACTTTGTCGTCTGTAATTGTAAATAATTCATCACAAATTGTTCATTGTAAACATTTTTTTTATATTTGTTCGTCGTTTATTGTGCTGTTTTTTATGAGTGGTGTTTGGGATAAAATTGAATGGACTCATCAATTTTGTAAGGCGTTTCCCTTTTGCTGTGGCACTTTGTTTGGTGTCTGCTGTGGTGTGGCTGTTTTCTGAAGCTGTGAATTTGCATAGTAATTAGGGGAGCGAACTCTTTGTCTTTCGAGTTTGTTGCTCCGAAAGAAAAGATAAAAGAGTTGCGTAAAAGTGTGGAAGATGTACAAGATTTAGAGGGCATGAGCTTGGATGGTGACAATGCCATTCTGGTCTTTTGGTATATCAGATTTAAAAGTGACGGTGCAGAGATAAGAAATATTTCTGCGGAAAGACATTTGTTTTACAATAAATATTGATTTAAATGAAGGTAGCGGATAAGTTGACAGATTTGATAGGAAACACGCCTCTTTTGGAGGTTCATCGTTTTGCGTCATCAGAGGGAGCTATGGCGCGGGTTGTGGCGAAACTGGAGTATTTTAATCCTGCAGGCAGCTCTAAAGACAGAGTAGCGCTGGCTATGGTGGAGGAGGCTGAGAAGTCGGGAAGACTGAAGTCTGGCACGACAATAATAGAGCCTACGAGCGGAAACACTGGCGTCGGGCTTGCTCTTGTGTCTGCGGTTAAAGGTTACAGGCTGATATTGACAATGCCTGAAACCATGAGCATAGAACGGCGCAGTTTGCTGAAAGCGTATGGAGCGGAGATTGTTTTGACGGACGGGGCGAGCGGCATGGCTGGCTCTATCAAGAGGGCAGAGGATCTGAGGGATTCTATAGACGGCGCAATTATTCTTCAGCAATTTGAAAACCCAGCTAACCCTATGGCTCACAGAAAAACTACGGCGGAGGAAATTTGGCGTGACACAGACGGAAAGGTCGACGTTTTTGTGGCTTGTGTTGGGACGGGCGGAACAGTGAGCGGCACAGGTGCAAGGCTCAAAGAACTGAACCCGAACATAAAAATTGTGGCGGTGGAGCCTATGGAGTCGCAAGTGCTTGCAGGTAAGGCTGCCGCTCCTCACAAAATACAGGGCATAGGGGCTAATTTTATTCCGGAGAATTACGACGGGAACGTGGTGGACGAGGTTGTGCCAGTATCCGGAGACGACGCCATACGCGCAAGCCGGCTGTTGGCGCAGAAAGAGGGGTTGCTTGTGGGCATATCTTCCGGAGCGGCTGCGGCTGCCGCATTGCAGATTGCTAAGTGCGATGAGTTTAAGGACAAGACAATTGTGGCTCTTTTCCCTGACACTGGCGAGCGTTACTTATCCACAGAGTTATGGCAATTTTAACAAACTATTAATAAGAAAGGTACGTCATGAAGAAGAATAAAAATGCAATTATCGTGTTGGCTCTTGCCGCATACACGCTGATTATGGCTGTATTTGGCTACATCAAAGGGTCAGCCTCGTTAGAGCAAATACTTCTGACAGTTGGAGGTATGGCTGTGCTGCTTTGTGTCTTGTGGTTCTTGCTGCGTAAAAAAGCGGAGATTCAGAATCGTCACAAAGCGTCTGGCGAGCAGGAAAAAAAGAGCTGAGAGAAGAATAATCTCTCAGCTCTTTTCATTCTCTCAGCCTGCTTTTCAGGAACGACAAGATTTCCTCTTGCTGGTCTGGTTTGAACCAGTTTATGTCTTTGTCACGGTTGAACCATGTGAGCTGCTTTTTTGCATATCTGCGCGAGTTTTGCTTTATCATATTTTTCGCAAAATCCAAATCCCAGTTTCCGTCGAAATATTCAAACAGCTCTTTGTAGCCCACCGTGTTCAGCGAGTTCAGATTTCTGTGCGGATAGTAAGTCTTAGCCTCTTCCATCAGTCCCTCTTCGAACATAATGTCCACGCGCCTGTTGATGCGTTCGTACAGCTCTTCGCGCGGAAGATTAAGACCTATTTTGATTATGTCAAAAGGTCGCTCTTTGGCAGTCTCTTTTCTGAAAGAAGAGAACGTTTTGCCAGAAGTGAGGCATATTTCAAGAGCGTGAATAATCCGCTTATGGTTCTTCTTGTCCACCATGTCGTAATACTCAGGGTCCAAAAGTTTCAGTTCCGCCAGAATATTGTCGATGCCTTCGTTGGCGTACCTTTCGTGCAGGCTGTCGCGCAGCTCTTGGTCAACGTTCGGAATATCGTCAATGCCTTTGCATATTGCGTCTATGTAGAGCATGGAGCCTCCGGTCATCAGCACAACCTCTTTAGACTGAAACAGTTCATCAAGTTTCTTCAGAGCGTCTATCTCGAACCGTCCGCAGCTGTAATAGTCGAAGATGGAGAGATTGCCTACAAGATGATGCTTCACCCTTTGCATCTGGGCCTCTGTCGGTGCAGCTGTTCCGATTTTCAGTTCACGGAAGAACTGTCTTGAGTCGCACGAGACAATCTCCGTGTTCAGCTCTTCAGCCAAAGACAGACACAGTTCCGTCTTTCCCACGCCAGTTGGGCCTAAGAGTATGACAAGGGTCTTCTTCACGTCGCAGCCTTATTTAGGGTTATATTTGGAGCCGGACAAGATAGTCTGAGCGTCAGTTTCCATCAGTTTGTCCAACGTCACATCAGGATTGTTTTTGATGTATTCCTTCACAATCTGCCAGCCAATCCATATACCCGTGCGGCTTGGAGACTCGTCCGGGAAGTAAGCTGTCTTTGGCGCAAGCCCCGTATATTTAGACAAGTCCAAACGGTCTGTGCTGAACAGGTGCTTGTTTTCTGCAATGTAATGCCACATGGCACCTTCGTTAGCCTTGCACCAGTCCCACTGTTCTTTTGTGTAACCCATTATGACATCTTTTTTAGTCTTCGGAAGCATCACTTCGAGCAGATAGTGCAGTTTGCCTTCATAAACCATCACGTCTATCAGTTTCGGAGCTGGAACAGCGTTTTCAAATTCAGTCTGAATCCATGCGTACATCAAATCAGAAACAAGCTTTTCGCGCTTGCAGTTTGGTATCATATAATCATACATATACTGTTTGTACGCAGGATATTCTGTGCCAAGATAATATTCCAGAGAGATTGCCAAAGCATCTTCTGTAACCGCAGCGTTCTGTCCGAACCCCGACATCTGCACAATGATTCTTTCAGGGATTTTCTTTTCAGGGAAGTAATACTTGAAATATTTGAACGCATCTGTTATCTCGCTCTCCTCTTTTGCAAATCCGTCCTTGTAAACAGAGTCGCAAGCCATAAAAATCTTTCGGTATTCAGGGTGCGAAAGGAACTGCCTGATAACAGTATGAGTCGAAGCCGAGTCTATATGCCCCACGTTCAACACTCTCTCGGAAAACAAGTTGAGGTAATCTCCATAACGCCCTTTGAGAGTAGCGAGCGAGCCTGCTACATTGTTCGTGTCAATGTCTCTGTAGGCAATGTCCAAACGTTCAAACCTGAAAGAGTCCAGAGCCACGCCGCTCAGGTCAACGTCCGAAAACTTGTTCTTCTCTCTGCACGAGAAAAGCATCGTGGTAACAAGGAGCAACGGCAAATATCTCAAAATCTTCATCTTGCAAAAAAAATTAGTTAATGAAAAGGACGACGACCAGCACATAAAAGCGCTGCGCCAGCGTCCCTAAAAAAGCAAATTCCGAAGCCGCCGCGCGACCTCGAAATTTACGTTTTGAATATTATCTTTTATACATCTTTTCTTTCAGTTCCTTGATGCTGTCGTCTGTGATGTAATCATCATAATCCATACGCTTGTCGATAATTCCGTTAGGTGTAAGCTCGATGATACGGTTGCAGACAGTCTGAATGAATTCGTGGTCATGAGAAGACATCAGCACGTTGCCCTTGAACGCCTTCAGCGTATTGTTGAACGCCTGAATAGACTCCAGGTCTAGGTGGTTCGTAGGCGAGTCCAGCACAAGGCAGTTCGCGTTCTTGAGCATCATTCTGGAGATCATGCATCGCATCTTTTCGCCCCCAGATAGCACGCTTGCCTTTTTGTAAATCTCTTCGCCGGAGAAGAGCATTCTGCCGAGGTATCCGCGCACGAACGACTCGCTTGTGTCTGGCGAGAACTGTCCGAGCCATTCAACCAGATTAAGGTCTGTGTTGAAGAAGTTTGTATTGTCGAGCGGCAAGTAAGCCGGAGTGATTGTCACGCCCCATTCGTAAGATCCGGCGTCCGCCTTTACGTTTCCGTTTATTATTTCGAAGAACGCAGTCATGGCGCGCGGGTCTTTAGAGATGAACGCAATCTTGTCGTCCTTTTCAACGTTGAAGTTCACGTCCTTGAAAAGCAAGTCGCCCTCAATGCTGTGAGTCAATCCTTTAACCTCGATGATGCGGTTGCCCGGTTCGCGGTCCGGAGTGAATATGATACCCGGATATTTGCGAGTAGAAGGCTGAATCTCCTCAATATTAAGTTTTTCGAGCATCTTTTTGCGGCTTGTAGTCTGCTTAGACTTCGCCACGTTAGCGCTGAATCGGGAGATGAACTCCATGAGTTCCTTGCGTTTCTCTTCCGCCTTCTTGTTCTGCTGAGCCTGCTGGCGCAGAGCAAGCAGGCTCGATTCGTACCAGAAGCTGTAGTTTCCGGCGAACTGAGAAATCTTGCCGTAGTCAATGTCCACAGTGTGAGTGCAGACAGAGTCAAGGAAGTGACGGTCGTGCGAAACGACAAGCACCGTGTTTTCAAAATTAGAGAGATAGTTTTCCAACCAAGTGACCGTTTCAAGGTCGAGGTCGTTGGTAGGCTCGTCGAGAAGCAGGTTGTCCGGTTTTCCGAAAAGAGCCTGGGCAAGCAGCACGCGCACCTTCTCCTTACCGCTGAGTTCCTTCATCAGTTTGTAGTGAAGGTCCTCCTTTATGCCAAGGCCGCTGAGCAGGTTAGCCGCATCACTTTCTGCGTTCCATCCGTCCATTTCAGCAAATTTCTCTTCCAGTTCAGAAGCGCGTATTCCGTCTGCGTCAGAGAAGTCTTCTTTGGCGTACAGTGCGTCCTTCTCCTGCATCACGTTCCACAAAGGTTCGTGTCCGCGAAGCACAGTTTCAATTACAGTACATTCGTCAAACTCGAAGTGGTCCTGTTTAAGGACAGAAAGGCGCTCGCCCGGAGCGATTGTGATAGAGCCTTTTGTAGGCGACAGCTCGCCGCTGATGACCTTTAGGAACGTTGATTTTCCTGCGCCGTTGGCTCCGATTATACCGTAGCAGTTTCCGCTTGTAAACTTGAGGTTCACGTCCTGAAACAGAATCCTCTTTCCGAATTGAACAACAATATCTGTAGCTGTAATCATTATTAATCAGTTAAAAATTTTCGCAAAGATACAAAATTAAATTTATAGTATGAAATTTAAATCGGTTTGAAATGTGCGAATGTGGCGATTTGTTTTTTGAGTGAAGCAAAGGAGACAGAATAGCCTCGGCTTATGAAAGGAATCCGCGCGGCTCTTTTTGAGAAAAAACAGCCAGAGATTCTTGACGCATGGAGCGCCGAAAATCACTGGCTGAATTGAGCGAGAGTCAGACTATTTGGCAATTATAGCAACTTTTTCAGCTCTTCAATGTCGGGCAGCGCATTGCGGAATCGTTCGGGCATATCTTTAGTTGCTCGATATGTGGCAACCCCCATCGGCTTATCATAATCACGAATGGCAAATTCAACAAACGATTGATTCATGTCTCGACATAATATAATTCCAATCGCAGGATTCTCGTGAGGCTTCTTCACATAAGAATCAAGAGCCGAAAGGTATGTGCCCAACTGTCCTAAATATGATGAGCGAAATTTGCCGGACTTTAATTCTACTGCGACAAGAGAGTTGAGTTCTCTATTGAAGAACAGCAAATCAACAAACATCTCTTCACCCGCAACTTCAACTCTATATTGGTTACCTACAAATATAAAATCATGGCCAAATGTCAGCATAAATCTCTTGACATTATCAACAATAGCCTTTTCGATTACGCGCTCGTTAAGGTCTTCGTTTTGCTCGTCAAGTTCCTCTATGTTGATGAAATCCAATAGATATTCATCTTTGAATGTGTTTACAGCTTTTAAAGCTTGTTGCGCACTTGGAATTGTAGATGTGAAATTGTTTGGAAGCGTTCCTCTGTGGTTATATAAGTCGGCTTTGAGATAATCTCTCAAAGTGTACTTGTTCCAGAATCGTGTTGCAGATTCGTGTATGTAAAACAACCGGGCATCTAAAGTCTTTGCTTTTGCCATAATTTCAATGTGATGACTGAAGCCAATGGCAAAGAAGTCAGACCATTTAAATTCGTCAGCCACTGGCTGGCGAATTTCCATGAGCAGGAGGTTTTCGTCAAGTTCTAATTCGCTAACTGAGTCTGACGATTTCAAATTGCCAGCCGATGGTTGGCGATTTATGAAAGGCGACCACTCTTCATAAAATGAACGCATATTCTTTATGTTGGAGGCCGAAAAACCTCTAAGACCAGGCAGCTCTTTCTGCAATTGTTGGCTGATAGCTTCTATTGCTCCCTTCCCCCAAAAGCCCTCGCGAGAGTTTTTTGATACATAGTGTCCAATGCCATAATACAATGATAATTGCTCCTTGTTGACCGAAGATGCGGCACGATACTGACTGCGCAATATCGCTTCTTTGATAACTCTTACAGCTTCGGTATATGCTTGTATGTTGCTCATATGCAGATTGTTTGGCACAAAGGTACAAAAAATACAGAAAATATAGATGGAAATAAAGGCAAAGAACATTTTTGTCTATATTTCAAAGGCGGGAAATGCTCTCTGACGTAAGCCGCGCACACTGTAAAATTAGGTTTTTCAAATTAGTTTTGAATTAAACTTAAACAACTTCTCTTATTTTCCCAAAGAGGGCTTTTAAGAAGTTCTAGGTATTCGGCTATATTGTTGTGTGCCATGTTTTTTTTGCTGCAAATATAAAAATATAGTTATTACTATGCAAATTAAAATTGCAAATCTTCATTTTTCGCACACTTATTTTTTTTATAATGAAGTCGAAAATTGAGCTTTTTGTGATAGATAGAGTTAGAAAACTGAGATATGAGGAAAAAATGTCTCAGGCTAAACTTGCGGATTTGCTTGGGGTTACAAAGGCGTTCGTGGGCAATGTGGAGAACGAAAACAGAGAGGAAAAGTATAACTTGAATCATATAAATGAACTTGCCGTCATTTTTAACTGTTCTGTAAAGTCTTTCTTTCCGGATGAGCCTTTTGACGATAATAGAGAGCAGCCGGTTTCTGATGAGAATCTTTAATGAAAGAGCCAAAATATTTGCATGGACGTTTCCTTTGCTTTTATTAAAATGTTTGTATATATTTGTCTTATTATGAATTTAAAAATGGAATTTTATGAAATTAAGGAGATTTGGTTTTGTATCGGTGGTAGTGGCTCTTATTGCAGTGTTTTTTTGTGCCGGTAATTTGTCCGCAGCAGAAGAGGAACTAGTTAGAGTTGTTGCTAAGAAGGCTGAGTTTATAGGTGGCAATGAAGAAATGATTAAGTTTCTGAGCGAAAACGTCAAATACCCTGAAGATGTGTTGCAGGCAAATGAAAAAGGTGCTAATATTCATGGTCGTGTGTATGTGAAGTTTGTAGTGGAGAAAGACGGCTCTATTTCTGATGTTGAGGTGGTTAGGAGCGTGCATCCGTCGCTCGACGCAGAGTCGGTGCGTGTGGTGAAACTGATGTCGGGGAAGTGGACTCCGGCAACGGAGCGAGGGAAGCCAGTCCGTTCTATGTTTACTTTGCCGTTCGTTTTTAAACCATTAAAGATGTCGGATATGGTGTCTGAGTGATTGTTTTTTGTCGGACTAATTTAGGCAACTTCTGCAAAGTTACGTTTTGTGATTTCTAATAGAGGTTGCTGTAAAAGATTCTCTGTTATGAAGAAATTTGAATTTTTTTTGCTTCTGATGTTAACGTCAGTTGGAACGTTTGCCTCGAATCATGAAAAGGACGACTTTGACGGATTGGCTAAATATGTGAAACAGCGTCTTGTTTTGGAAAATCTGTCAGGAATAGGCGAAATTCAGGGCGATGTGCTTGTGGATTTTGTAGTGGATAAAGATGGTTCTGTATCAGACGTTAAGATTGTCAAAGGATTGCATCCGAAACTTGACGCGGAGGTGGCTCGTGTGTTAAGTCGTATGCCTAAATGGACTCCGCTGCAAAAGGATGGCAAGCCTGTGCGTTCGCGGGTTTCTTGTCCTATTTCTTTTGACTTCATGGACATAGGAGTTGTATGGAGGGTGGAGAAGATGGCAGAATTTGTAGGTGGCAATGAAGAAATGTTTAAGTTTTTGAGAGAGAACATCAAATATCCTGAATTTGCGGCTAATAATAGTGTTCAGGGCCGTGTGAACGTGAAGTTTGTAGTGGAGAAAGATGGCTCTATTTCTGATGTTGAGGTGCTAAGGAGCGTGCATCCGTCGCTCGACGCAGAGGCGGTGCGCGTGGTGAAACTGATGCCTAAGTGGAAACCGGCGGAGAATAGAGGCAAGCCGGTCAGGTCGGTATATACGCTTCCGATTTCTTTTAGAATAACAGATGTTCAGACAAATAAAAAAGTGTTGCCATAGTTTGAGCGAGACTTGCTTTTGTGGAAAATATTAATATATTTGCACTGTTGACAATAAAAAAAACGTGGATATGAAAAGTTTTAAGACGATAAGAAGTGTATTTTCAGTTGCGATTCTTCTTGCTAGTGTTCTTGGCTCGAATAATTTGATGGCGGAATCAAAAGATGGCTCGTTGAGTGTGGATATATGTGCTCCTGAGTCTGAAGATGATTCTTCTGAAGATGATCTTTACATCAATGTAGATAAACGGGCAACATTCCCTGGTGGTCATATAAAAATGGCTGCGTTTATTAAGGAGAACATCAAATATCCTGAATTTGCGGCTGATAATGGTGTTCAGGGCCGTGTGATAGTGAATTTTGTAGTGGATAAAGATGGCTCTATTTCTGATATAAAGGTTGTTAGAGGCGTACATCCGTCGCTCGATGCAGAGGCGGTGCGCGTAGTGAAACTGATGCCTAAGTGGCAGCCTGCGGAGAGAGGCGGCAAGCCGGTTAGGACGAAATATATGCTTCCGCTTTCTTTTAGAATAACAGATGTTCAGACAAATAAAAAAGAGCAGCCATAGTTTGAGAAAGGTTTGCTTTTGTGAAAAATATTAATATATTTGCACTGTTGACAATAAAAAAAACGTGTATATGAAAATTTTTAAAACGATAAGAAGTGTATTTTCAGTTGCGATTCTTCTTGCTAGTGTTCTTGGCTCGAATAATTTGATGGCGGAATCAAAAGATGGCGCTTTGATTGTGGATAAGTGTGTTCCTGAGTGTGAGGATGATTCTTCTAAAGATGATCTTTACATCAATGTAGATAAAAAGGCAACATTCCCTGGTGGTGATAAGGAAGCGGCTGCGTTTATTAAGGAGAATTTCAAATATCCTGAAGATGCGGATGGTGCTCATGGCCGTGTGATAGTGAATATTATAGTGGAGGAAGATGGCTCTATTTCTGATGTAGAGGTGGTTAGAGGCGTACATCCGTCGCTCAACGCAGAGGCGGTGCGCGTAGTGAAACTGATGCCTAAGTGGCAGCCTGCGGAGAGAGGCGGCAAGCCGGTTAGGTCGAGGCTTTATTTTCATTTCAAGTTATAACTAAAAAAATAGCTTATGAGAAAAATATTGACAATTTTGGCTGTGTGCTTCTTTGCAAGCGCAGTGGCAGCAGATTCGGCCAAGGTCAGTGCCGAAGCTGATGATTCTAAAATTTATGTGAAGACTACTCATAGTGCTGAATATGAAGGCGGTTATGACGCTTTGGCAAAATACTTCGCAGATAATGTGAAACTTTCGCAGTTTCCGCAGTCTGAGGGTGGGAGAGTGATGCTTTCTGTTGTTGTGGAGAAAGACGGTTCTGTCTCCGACGCAATTATACTGAATGGAGTTGACCCGCAGATAGACGATGAAGTTCTGAAGTTCGCAAAGACGATGCCTAAGTGGAAGCCTGCAGATCTGAATGGAGAAAAGGTGCGTTTCAGAGCCGTTTTCTCAGTAGAGATACAATAGCCGATTTAGAGTAGAGCGCAACGTTTCGTTGCTAACGTTTTCACAGAGACAAATCACAAATCAAGACATAAGAAAAGGACGTCATTGCGACGTCCTTTTCTTATATAATCACGAACCGTAATTAGAACCATCTTACATAGCAGAAGTCCATGCGGTGAGGCAAGTCTTCGTGCTTAGGGAACATACGGAACGCATATTTGAACGAACCTGCTTTTGTGATACGGTCTTCAAGCTCGAAGTACAGTTTAGAGCCTTCCTGCTTAACCATCTTGAACTCCTTGACAACGTCGCGGATCTTGTCCTGATTGTTAGCGTCTCTTTCTGTGCATACGAAGTCTATACCGATGCAGTTTTCGTTAATTTCCTTAGTGTCTATGCAAATTTCGAACTTGAACGGTTTGCCCACAACAAACTGGCTTGCGTCTGGAGCAGGAGCAGAAACAATCTCGATTCGGTCCCATCCGGCAGCAACCTTTTCCTTCCATGCGGCAATGCTCTTGGCTTTTGCATATCCGTCTGCAGCCACGAACTTGTGACGTTTTTGCAGTTTTGTGTAGAACTTGTCGATGTAGTCGTCCAACATACGTTTTGTAGTGTATATAGGAGCAATCTGCGCGATAGAGTTCTTGATAGTGTCAACCCATTCAGGAGAGTAGCCCTTGCTGTTTGTAGCGTAGAACATAGGAATGATTTCGTTCTCCAAAGTGTTGTAGATTGTAGCAGCGTCCAGCTGGTCCTGATAACCCTGGTTTTCGTAAGTGCGCTTTTCTGTCAAAGCCCATCCGGCACCTTCGCGGTAGCCTTCGAACCACCATCCGTCAAGCACTGAGAAGTTCACAACACCGTTCATCAGCGCCTTTTCTCCAGATGTGCCCGAAGCTTCAAGCGGACGAGTAGGTGTGTTCAGCCAGATGTCAACACCAGAAATCAGCAACTTGGCAAGAGCCATGTCGTAGTTTTCAAGGAAGATGATCTTGCCCTGGAACTCAGGCATACGAGAGATTTCGATAATTCTCTTGATCAAGCCCTTTCCGCCGCCGTCTGCAGGGTGAGCCTTACCTGTAAAGAAGAACTGAACAGGACATTTAGGGTTGTTAACAATCTCTTTAAGACGTTCAAGGTCTGTGAAGAGAAGGTGAGCGCGCTTGTAAGTCGCGAAACGGCGACCGAAACCGATAGTAAGAGCGTTCGGGTTGATGCTGTCGATGATAGACATGATACGAGCCGGGTCGCCCTGATTTCTTAGCCAGTTATTTTTGTAAGTGACGCGGATATAGTCGATAAGACGAGCCTTCATAGCCTTTCTGATGGCCCAGATTTCTTCGTCCGGCACATTGTAAATCTTTTCCCAAATCTTAGTGTTAGACTGGTCAGCATAGAAAGACTTGTCGAACTTGCTTTCGTAAAGCTGCTTCCAAGCTTCGTCTGCCCATGTTGGCATGTGCACGCCGTTTGTAACATAGTTCACGTGAAGTTCTTCAGGGAAGTAACCTTTCCAGATAGGAGCGAACATCTTCTTAGACACTTCGCCGTGCAGCCAGCTCACGCCGTTCACCTCCTGACAAGTGTTGCAAGCAAATGTGCTCATGCTGAACTTTTCGCCCTTGTTGCCCGGAGTCTCGCGGCCAAGGTCCATGAGATTGTCCCAAGAGATGCCAAGGCGTTCAGGGAATTTGTACATGTATTTTCCGAACAGGCCTTCGTCGAAGTAGTCGTGACCTGCAGGCACAGGAGTGTGCACAGTGTAAAGAGAAGAGGCACGCACCACTTCGAAAGCCTGAGTGAAGTTCAAGCCCTCTTTCTCGATAAGGTCGCACATACGCTGCAAGTTGATAAGCGCGGCGTGTCCTTCGTTACAGTGGTAAACATCTTTTTTGATGCCAAGGCGGTTAAGCAGCAAGATACCGCCTATACCAAGAAGGTACTCCTGCTTCAAACGGTTTTCCCAGTCGCCGCCATAAAGCTGGTGAGTGATAGAGCGGTCGAACTCGCTGTTCTTGTCCATGTCTGTGTCGAGGAGATACAGAGAGATGCGTCCTACCGCAACGCGCCATACGTTAGCGTAGATGATGCGGTCGTAGAAAGGCACTTCGAGCACCAAGTTTTCTCCGTTCTCGTCCTTAACCTGATGGATAGGAAGCGTGCCGAAATTCTGCGGCTCGTAAACAGCAATCTGTTCCCCGTCCATAGAAAGAGACTGAGTGAAGTAGCCGTAGCGGTAAAGGAAACCAACCGCAGTCATGTCAACGTTGCTGTCGCTCGCCTCCTTCAGATAGTCGCCGGCAAGAACCCCAAGTCCTCCGGAATATATCTTCACGACGTCAGTAAGTCCGTACTCCATGCTGAAGTAAGCCACAGTAGGCTTGTCTGCCTTTGGCTTAGCCGACACATACTCGTCGAATTTCTTATATACAGAATCAATCTTTTTAATTAAAGCAGAGTCTTTTTCAACCTTTTCAAGAGTCTCGATGCTGACCTTCTCAAAGAAAAGCACAGGATTTCTGCCAGCTTCGTCCCAAGCGGCTCCGTCTATCTCCTTAAACAAATCAGTAGCCTCGTCGTTCCAAACCCACCAAAGGTTGCGAGCCAAAACTTGCAGTTTTTCAAGCTTAGCCGGTACTTTCGCCATTGTTGTTACCTCTTTCCACGCAGGAAAATTGGCGTTGTTAGTTTTAACTTTCATCTCAATCGATTTAATTTATGTTTTTTATTCTAATTCCTGATTAAACACAAAGCCTCTGTCTCCGTCACTTTTTCAAAGCGATTTCAAAAGCTTCCAGATAGTACTTCGCAAACTCGCTCCATGACGCCTTCTTTGCAATCGCCGCTGCGTTTTTCTGTGCCTGCTTGACCTCTTTTGCGCTCATGCCTGCAAATCTTGCGATTTCGGTCTGGATGGAGTCTGCGACCTCTCTTGTGTTGTTGTCTGTTCTGTGGATTACCGCCACGCCGTTTGAAATCTCTTCCGGTTTTGAAGATACCCACAAGCCGAAGCCCGAAAGGTCCGTTGTGACAGTCGGCACGCTGAACGCCGCGCTCTCAAGCGGAGTGTAGCCCCAAGGCTCGTAGTAAGACGCGAACACAGTAATGTCAAGTCCTGCCAGAATATCATAGTAAGACATGTTGAAGATGCCGTCGGCCCCGTCCAGATACGAAGGGACAAACACAACCTTGACCTTGTCCTTCTTTCCGTTTTCAAGCTGGAAGAATCTGAGCGCGTTCAGCACTTGGTCTTCGTTGAAGTTGCAAAGGTCGTGAGTCACATTATTGTTCAGAAGCTGATATTTAGCCTTAGGGCTTTCCAGCTTTTCCTGCAAGTCCTTGCGAGGTCCGGAAATCCATGCCGGCACAAGAATGAACGCAACAACCTCTCTTTTCACCTGACTGTTCTGGCTTAGCAGCTTGAGCGCTTCGATAAACACGTCCAGACCTTTGTTTTTGTATTCGTAACGTCCGCTGGCACCCACAAACAGGGCGTCGTCGGCGATCTTGCTTCCGGTAAGCGTTTCCGCCACCTTTTTCAGGCTCGCGCGGGCAGCCTCTCTTGCGGCTGTGTATTTCGCGCCCTTCGGTACAAAATCAGACTCGAATCCGTTTGGAGTGACAATGTCCGGAGCCTTTTCCAAAAGCTGCGCGCACTCCTTGGCAGTGATGTCGCTCACGGTAGTGAAGCAGTCTGCGTTGATTGCGGCGCGCTTTTCTATCGCGTGCTTAGACTTGACGCCAAGCTCTTCCGACATCTGGTCGCCGTTGTATCCGGTGAAATATTCGTAAAGAAGCTTGTTGTTGAAGCAGATGGAGCGCCCTGTAGTTGTGGCGTGTGTGGTGAACAGAGTCTTCACGTTCACGCCGCGAGACTTGACGTACAGCAATCCCGAAGCGGTTGTCCATTCGTGGAACTGAGCAAGGCTCTTGCCGTTGTCCGCCTTGTTATATTTAACGAAGCTCTCGATGACTTTGGCAGTTGCGTACCCGAAAACGACAGACTCGTCGTAGTCTCCGTAAGCGTTCATCGAGTCAACCCCGAACTTGTCCCAAAGTTCAAAAAGAAAATCGTTCTTCTCAGCGAAGAAAGGTTTGAAATCAACTAAAATGACAGTGGGCTTGCCCGGAATGTTCCAAGTGCCGACCTTGACGTTCAGACCGTCGTTCTCGGAAGCGTGCTTCTTCCATGCCTTCAGAGCGGTTTTGCTCTCTGTGAATAGCGGATTGCTTTCGTTGCCTAAATCCGGGCCTATATAGATTATCTTGTTTTCGCTCTGAGCCTGCAAAGCCTTTGCCTGAGTGGACAGGACGGTGTAGATGCCGCCGACCTTGTTGCAAACTTCCCAACTCACCCCAAAAACGTAATTAGTCGTATCCATGCAGTATAAAGTATATTTTTTTTGTGTTTAAAGTTAATATCTGTTTCAAAGTCACAAATATATAAAATAAAAATGACTAACAAATATTTTAAGCGTTAAAATCTCTCCTTTTGATGAAAAAAACATGCTTTGTGTCACTTGACAGCCACACATTCTATCTCCACAAGTGCGCCTTTAGGTAGCTGTTTAGCCGCCACGCATGACCTCGCCGGCATGTTTTCGGTGAAATGACGCGCGTAAATCTCGTTCACCTTGCCAAAGTCAGCCATGTCGGCGATGAACACCGTAGTTTTCACAACGTTGCCGAAACCCATTCCGCCCGCCTCGAGCACGTTTTTCAGATTGCGGAACACCTGCTCCGTTTGCCGCTCTATGTCAGCGCCGTTCAGCTCGCCGCTCTTCGGGTCTATCCCTATCTGTCCGGATGTGAACAGCATGTTGCCTATTTTAACCGCCTGGCTGTACGGACCAATCGCCGCCGGCGCGTTTTCTGTAGAAATGATACTCTTTTCCATAATGATGTTGTTTGTGGCATCCTCCGTAAAAAACACCTTCCGTAGATTTGCCTCTCGCAGGTCGGCTTGCCGGTTTTGCGTCTGCTCGTGTCAGAACGCTCCTGTTTTGCGCGGAGGCTGACGAACGCAAGCCTGTCCGGCCCGATTTGCAGAGTTTGCCTTGTGAATAATGGGGCAGAGGAATGGAACCGCTGCCCAGCAACAAAAATAACAAATATATTTTAGGCATTCCATATAAATTGCGACTTTTTATTTCTCTTGCCATAAATTACGTTTCTGACGCTTTGAAATCCCTCTCGAATATAATCACCCAAAGCAAAAAGATCTTCAGAATCATCTCGGCTTAGTTTGAATGTCTTTAAATAAGGAGAGTGAAAATAAGAAAAAGAGTTGATGCTTCACTTTTAGAGTCAAAAAGACGAGACGAACGTTAAAAAACGTGTGTTGAAGCAGTGAAATGGAATCGAAATAGTTGAAAATTGTAAAATGTAAAATGCAGATATTGAGGAGATTATTAAAAAACTTGTAACTAAAGGGCAAAAAAAAATATCAGATATGATGCAAATTTAAAAAAAATGTATTTACTTTGCTTTGTGCTTTTGAAAAAGGGCATGGTTGACGCAGAGGCGTGAAACCCATTTACTAACTAAAACAATTAACAATTTTATTAATTTAATTTATTTTATCTATTATGAAGAAAGTATTTAATTTATCAGTTATTTTGGCTGTGCTTGCATCAGCTTTGACTTTCACTTCTTGCGGTGAAGACGAAGATGCTCCTTTTGTTGGTATCGCGGTAGAAACAACTGCAACTAATGCAATCGTAGCAGTTACTTGCGACAATGATTTGACTGCAGTTGAATTGTGGCAGGATGGTAGCAAGTTGAAGAACATTGACTTGAAATCAGGACAGGAAGTAGGAAACGTAACTTCGTTTACAATCCCAGGTTTGACAACTGGTGCAAAATATGTAGTTAAGGTTACTTGCGATGGTAACGGTGCTGGAGAAAAAGAATTTACAGTTGGTAACACAACTACTGAAGCTGAAACATTCCAGTTGACAGTTGGTGGTTCTAACTCTTCTGAAGGTTCTTATATCTCTATCTCAAACAAGGCTGTTTACAAGACAACTGAAGCTAACGCTAACGCTGCTGCTATCGAAATCGTATTCGACGGTACTACTTTCAAGTCAGCTACTGAATCTACTAACTCTGCATTTACTGCAGTAGCTAGCGCTACAGTTTCTGGCGACGCTGCAAACGGATGGTCTTTCGAAACTTCTACAGGTTACAAAGGAACTATCAAGTTCGCTGGAGAAGACAAGGACGGTAAGGGAACTTACGATATCAACGTTACTCGTTCAGCAAAATAATTGATAGAATATAATCTTTCAATTTATAAGCCCCTCGCACTGAGGGGCTTTTTTTTGTCGCTTTCTTAAATATTGCTAATTGTAAAATGTAATTTTCTTTGCTCTCGCTCTTGTGCAATAATTGCGTTTGTTGTATTTTTGCACCGTGTAATTTATTGTTTACGTTTTCTTATTAATCATGACAAAGTACGTTAATTTAAAGACCGACTGGGCCTTCAAGAAGCTGATGGGCCAGGAGCCTCAGATGCGTTCGTTCCTGAACAGCCTTCTGAGCGAGGAGTACGGC
>JAGBRL010000024.1 GCA_017632345.1 Paludibacteraceae bacterium | reverse complement strand
CTCCAGCACGTTGCGGAAGTGCCTTTTGCCGAACTCTTTCATCACCCATGTTTTGCCTATTTGTCTGGCTCCTTGTATCAGGATGGGGTTGCGTTCTTTTTTGTTTTTCCATTCGGCCAATTGGTCTATTGCGTTTCTGTATATGGTCATAATTTCTTTGCTTTCAATGTTTTTCTGCTTGCAAATGTATCTCTTTTTTTTTGTTTTTCAAATTTTTTACACATTTTCCGAACCTTAAATGTGATGTTTTGCACATTTTCCGAACCTAAAGTGTGGGATTTTACACATTTTCCGAACCTTTGTATTGTTTTTTTGTGTTTGTCTTTTCTTATTTTACACATTTTCCGAACCTTAAATGTGATGTTTTACACATTTTCCGAACCTAAAGTGTGATATTTTACACATTTTCCGAACCTAATTTGGTTGACGTCTCTTTTGTTGGGCTTGTGTGTTGTGGCTTTGCAAATAAAATTCTGTCTTTTGTTTAAAGAATTATCTAACTTTTGACTAACTTTGCGAACTATGTTTTTTTGAAAATATCGTAAAGCTAAGTGTAATGGGAAAAGAGAAAAAAGGGAAAAAGGAGGTTAGTTCGTCCGATGAAAAGGAGAATGTGGGGCTGATTATGAAGATTGTCGCATTTTTCAGAAACGAGAATACTCGGGTCGCGGTTGGCATCGTGGTCTGTTTCTTGTGTCTGTATCTGTTGCTGGCGTTCATCTCTTTCTTTTTCACGGGTGGCGAGGACCAGAGTTTTATTCAAAATTCGGTGAGCAATGACAGTTCCTACATTAGGAGCCAGATTCAGAATTGGGCTGGTTACTACGGCGCTTTGGCCGCTGATTTCTTTATAAACAGGACGTTTGGTGTCTCTTGCTTTGCGATGCTTTTCTTTTTTGTCTTGCTTGGTGTCAGACTGATTTTGAAGAATATATCTTTTTCGCTAAAGAAGGTCTTTTTTGTCTCTTCTTTTCTGATGATATGGTCTTCGCTCTTTTTCGGATTTTTCTTCAGACCGCTTTATGACTCGTCTTTTATGTTTCTTGGCGGTGAGCATGGGCATCAGATTGGTCTGTGGTTCGACGCGCGAATAGGGTGGCTGGGCACTATTTTGCTGCTCTTCTCAACCATGCTGCTCTTCTGCATATTCATGTATCCTTCAACCTTGCCGGTTCTGCAGAGAGTGGGACGTTGGCTGAAAGGCAAGTTCGGAAAAAGCGTGGACGGAAATGATGTTGCCGTTGCTGCTGAAGTGGCGGGCGACTCTGATTCGGAGGTGTGTGACGACGAGGCTGCGGATGAATATGAGGATGATGACGTTTCTGACGAGGAGGAGCCAGAGGAGGAAGAGGACGATGATGAAGATGATGAAACCGATGACGCAGAGGATGATGAGGCTGACGCGGATCGAAAGGCTGAGCCGCAGGTTGAGGCCAGACCTGAAAAGGTCCAGGCTGGAGAGAATGATTCGTTCATTATAAATGTGCCTAACTCAGAAGAGGATTTTTCGGGAGATGAACAGGTTGAAAATCAGGAGGAGGCGTTTACTATCAACGAGGTTGTTGAGGAGGAGGCTTTTGACCCTGATAACATAGAGCCGTACGACCCGACGAAGGACCTTGAATTTTACAAGAAGCCGCCGCTGGATCTGTTTAAGAAGTATGATGTTGACAGAGGGTATGACGAAGACGAACTTAGAAGAAATAACGAAAGGATTCGCGAGGTGCTCAGCAGCTTCGGCGTTGAGCTGACTTCTATATCTGCCACTGTTGGGCCTACTGTGACGCTTTATGAGGTGACGCTGGCTCCGGGTGTCAAGATTTCTAAAATCAAAAACTTGGGCGATGATATTGCTCTTTCCATCGCTGCCAAGGGTATTCGTATCATCGCGCCAATCCCGGGCAAGGGAACTATCGGTATTGAAGTGCCTAACTCAAAGCCTAAGATGGTGCCTATGGGCGAAATCATCGGAAGCAAAAAGTTTCAGGAGACCAAGTTTGAACTGCCTATCGCAATGGGCCGCACTATCACTAACGAGGTCTATATGGTGGACCTTTGCAAGATGCCGCATATTCTTGTGGCGGGCGCTACCGGACAGGGTAAGTCTGTGGGGCTGAACGCGATAATCACGTCGCTTTTGTATAAAAAACATCCTGCGGAACTTAAGTTTGTGATGGTTGACCCTAAGATGGTGGAGTTCAGCATGTACGCGCCTATCGTGAAGCATTTCCTTGCCAAAATGCCGGATGCGGAGGATGCTATCATCACTGATGTGACAAAGGTGGTGCAGACTCTCAACTCGCTATGTATCGAGATGGACGCGCGTTACGAACTGCTTAAAGATGCTAAGGTTAGACAGCTGGTCGAATATAATGAGAAGTTTATCAACAGAAAGCTTAATCCGAATAACGGACATAAGTTCCTGCCTTATATAGTGGTGGTTATTGATGAGTTTGCCGACCTTATCATGCAGGTGGGCAAGGAGGTCGAGACGCCTATCGCGCGTATAGCTCAGAAGGCTCGTGCCGTGGGAATTCACATGATTCTTGCTACTCAGAGGCCTTCGGCAAATATCATCACTGGGGTGATCAGGGCTAACTTCCCGGCAAGGTTCGCGTTCAAGGTTTCTACAGGACTGGAGTCGAGGGTTATTCTTGACCAAGGCGGGGCGGAACAGCTTATCGGACGTGGTGACATGCTCATCTCGCAGGGCAATGATTTTGAACGTGTGCAGTGCGCCTTTGTCGATACTCCGGAGGTCGAGGGTATCACTCAGTATATATCTGAACAGCAGGGCTATCCGACCGCTTTCTTGCTGCCTGAGTATGTGGGCGAAGAGGGTGGCGAGGTGAAGAATGTGGACCTCGCTAAACGAGACCCGCTGTTCGACGAGGCGGCTATGCTTGTGGTGGCTAATCAGCAAGGCTCAACGTCTATGATTCAGCGCAAGTTCTCTATAGGCTTTAACCGTGCTGGCCGTATCATGGACCAACTGGAGGCTGCTAAGATTGTAGGTCCGGTTGAAGGAAGCAAACCGCGGCAAGTCATGATTGCCGACATCTCTCATCTCGAAACTGTTCTGCAAAATTTGAGGTGAACGAAATAATTTGGCTCAATTTTTGTTGTATATTTGATGAGATGTTTGGGTGTAGGCGGCTCGCCATTTTTTTTGCCGCTGTTCTAAAGGTGAGTTCTATAAATTCACCGTCTAAATTTAAAAGTAGAAATCGTGGGTTGATATAGAACCCACCTAAATTTGTTTTATTATGAAGAGATATTTTTTTGCAATATTGTTTTCTGTGGTGTCGCTCTTTTCTCTCTGCGCTCAGGAGGAGCCTGTTGACCCTAAGGCAAAGGCTGTGCTGGATAAGGCGGTGGCTAAGTTCAGCAGCAAAAAGGGTGTTGAGGCTTTGTTTGACGTTGCTCTGGAGAATGAGCAGAACGGAAAAAAAGAGACTATCAGCGGCTCTTTGCTTCTTAAAGGGGCTAAGTTCAAACTTGCTATTCGTGACATCGTCACCTATTTCGACGGGAAGACGCAGTATGTCTATATGCCAGACGGCAAGGAGGTGACTGTAAGCGAGCCGGAAAAGGAAGAGATGAAAAATGTCAACCCTATTATTATGATTCAGAGCTATAAGACTGATTTCATGATGAAACTGGTTGAGACTAAGCAGGTAAACGGGAAACTGGTTGACGTTATCAATCTTTACCCGAATGACCGCAAAAAGGATTTCGCTGTAATGTCTCTTGAAATTGAGCAGGGCTCTTTGAAATTGCTCGCCGTGAAACTGCACGGGAAAAATGGTGTGAACACAACGTTTAAGTTGAAGTCTTTGACTGAAAAGCCTCTTGCAGACAATACCTTCGTGTTTGACGCAAAGTCTGTGCCGGGCGTTGAGGTCGTTGACCTTAGAGACTGATTTTTTGATTTCGTTAAATGTTATAATTATAGTATGTCTGAAATTGTAAATTGTTTGATTATAGGCTCTGGACCTGCCGGGTTCACTGCTGCGATATATGCGGCTCGCGCAAATCTGAGCCCTGTCCTTTATGAGGGTGTGCTTCCGGGCGGCCAGTTGACAACGACTGCGGAGATTGAAAACTTCCCAGGCTATCCGGACGGAATATCTGGTTCTGACATGATGGAGGATTTGAGAAAACAGGCAGCTCGTTTCGGCACCGACATCCGATTTGGCGTCGTGACGGAGGCCGACCTTAAAGGTGACTTGAAAAGGGTTGTCGTGGACGGTGAAAAGGAGGTGCTGGCTAAAACTGTGATTATCGCGACAGGCGCAAGCGCCAAGTATCTTGGGCTGCCTGATGAGGCTAAGTATGCGGGCGAGGGTGTCTCTGCTTGCGCTACGTGCGACGGATTTTTCTACCGTAAAAAAACGGTGGCGGTTGTTGGTGGCGGAGATACGGCTTGCGCAGATGCTCTTTATCTTGCGGGGCTTTGCAAAAAGGTGTATCTGGTTGTCAGAAAGCCTTTCCTCAGAGCTTCTAAGATTATGCAGGAGAGAACGCTTAATCACGAAAATATCGAGGTGCTGTTTGAGCATGAGGTAATTGGTCTTGATGGGGATAATGGTGTGGCTGGTGCTTCGTTGCTTATCAGGCGCGGACAGCCGGACGAGGCTAAAGGGCATATCGATATTGACGGTTTGTTCCTCGCTATTGGCCATCAGCCTAATACTAAGGTATTTGCCGGACAGATAGACCTTGATGCCGAAGGGTACATAAAGACAGAAAACGGCTCTCCGCTCACAAACCTGCCGGGCGTATTTGCGGCCGGCGATGTGGCTGACCCTGTGTACAGACAGGCTATCACGGCTGCGGCAAGCGGTTGCAAGGCGGCTCTGGAGGCGGAACGTTTCTTGCTAACTAAGGAGTAACTTTTTTTGTGATTGGCAGATGAGATGTGTTTGCACTTTTTTTATGTTGCTCGTTTCGATTGCTGTTCAGGCTCAGAAGTTTTCTTCGGAACTCTTTTCCGATGAACTGAAGACGCTGGTCGTGTGCAGGAACGGAGATGATTTGCAAGACCCGGTTATCAGGCTTGGAGGCGACGAGTTTGTGCATATCGGCTTTGATCTGATGTCAAAACAGCCTCGCGATTATTCTTACAAGATATTCCATTGCAATGCGGATTGGACAAAAACGTCCACATTGATGCGTATGGATTATATGCAAGGCTTTGAGGATAATCCGATAGAGGAGTACGAGTCGTCGTTTAACACTACGTTCGACTATACGCACTATTCGCTTGCCATTCCTAACGAGGACGTGCAGCTGCTCTTGTCTGGAAATTATGTGGTGCAGATTTTTGAAACTGACGCTCCTGACAAGGTGGTGGCCACGGCTTGTTTTTCTATATCGGAAGATAAGCTGGCGCTGGAGGGCGAAGTGTCGCCAAACACTGTGCATGGCGTGAAGACCAAATATCAGCAGGTGAACTTTGAAATAGACTGTTCGCAGTTTGCCGTCACCGCGCCTCAGGAGGAACTGAAGATTCTTGTGCGGCAAAACGGCAGGACGGACAATCAAGTGTTCGGTGTGGAGCCTACTTATATTCAGCCTACCAAACTTGTCTTTGAGGACAATAAGAAGCTTGTCTTTGAAGCTGGAAAGGAGTTTGAGAAAATAGACTTTTCCCACATCAGAAATTTCAGCGGAGCGATTGAAACTATTAAGTTCCACCATCCGTATTATCATGTCGATGTTGTGCCGGGCGAGGATAGAACCCGCAAGGAGTATTATCATTCGGAAGATGTTGACGGACGTTTCAAAATTCATGGACAGTCTATTTGGACGGACAAGGAGATTGACTATTCGGTGGTGCATTTCACCTTCCCGGCGGAGGAGCCGTGGCTCGACGGAGCGCTGTACGTGGGCGGCTATCTGAATGGAAACCGGCTCGACAAAAACAACAAGATGCAGTACAGTTTCGAACGTAAACAGTACGAACTGACCATGGTGCTGAAAAACGGAGGATATAACTTTCAGTATCTTTTCCTTCCGGCGGGACTGAAATGTGCAACATTGTCCCGTACTTCCGGCAGTTGTTGGGAAACTGA
Organism: Paludibacteraceae bacterium; assembly: GCA_017632345.1. GTDB lineage: Bacteria > Bacteroidota > Bacteroidia > Bacteroidales > Paludibacteraceae > RGIG9379. The sequence continues at coordinate 12,972 of JAGBRL010000024.1, read as the reverse complement.
AAATGAGTATAAAATTTATGTGTATTTCAGGTCTCTTGGCGGGCAGTACGACCGTCTTGTCGCTGTCAGGAACCTATTTTTCAACAAATAATTTTGATGATGGATGCAAATATAAATCCGCAGGTAGAGCAAATGACCTCGTTTATTGTGATGGATGTGCTTGAACGTGCTGTCGAATTGCAGAAGGAGGGTAAAGATATTATACACCTTGAAGTGGGCGAGCCTGACTTTGAGCCTTCGGCTTGTGTGCTGGATGCGGCGAGGGCGGCTTACGAAAACGGCAACACGCATTACACGCACTCGCTTGGCGACATGGAGCTGAGACAGGAGATTTCAGATTTCTACAAACGTGAATATGGCGTGTCGGTGTCGCCAGACAGAATACTCGTGACCTCTGGCTCGTCGCCGGCTATTCTGATGGCTCTGCAGGTGCTTTGCGAGGCTGGCAGCGAGGTGATCATTTCGAACCCGGGTTATCCTTGCTACCGTAATTTTGTGCTGGCTTGTCATGCTAAACCGGTGCTGGTTGATGTGCTTGCCGAAGAGGCGTTCCAGTATCCTATTGAGGAGGTGAAACGTAAAATTACGGATAAAACAAGGGCTATATTTGTCAATTCGCCGATGAACCCAACCGGCACGCTTGTCTCTGACAACGTTTATCAGGAACTTGCAAAGCTGAACGTGCCTATCATTTCTGACGAAATTTATCACGGACTCGTTTATAACGGCAGAGCGAGGTCTGTGCTTGAGTTTACAGATAACGCTTTTGTGCTGAACGGATTTTCTAAACGTTACGCAATGACGGGAATGCGTCTTGGCTATATTATCGCGCCGGAAAAGTATATGCGTTCGCTCCAGATCTTGCAGCAGAATCTGTTTATTTGCGCGCCAAGCACTGCACAGAAGGCAGGTGTCGCAGCTCTGAAATATTCGGAAGGTGATGTTGACAAGCGCCGCGAGATTTATGACGAGCGCCGCAGGTATATGATTGACAGGCTGAGAGATATGGGCTTCGTGATTGAAAGTGAGCCGCAAGGTGCTTTTTATGTGTTCTGCAACGCTAAGCGTTTCACTGATGATTCGCTGAAGTTCGCCTTTGATGTGCTGGAAAACGCTCATGTGGGCATCACTCCGGGTGTGGATTTCGGAACGATGGGCGAAGGGTATGTCAGACTCTCTTACGCAAACTCTTTAGACAATATCAAGGAGGGGCTTGACAGACTGGAACGTTATTTGAAAAATTTGTAATAAGTGTCTCTTTGCCTTTGCAGTGCGTCGTGTGTCGGCAATGAGACTAAATGATATATTTATGATTTCTGTAGATAATCTGGCGGTAGAGTTCGGTGGCTCTACTCTTTTTGAAAATGTCTCTTTTCAGATTAACGAGAAGGACAGAATTGCGCTGATGGGAAAGAACGGCGCCGGAAAATCCACCCTTCTTAAAATACTTGCTGGGGTGCGTCAGCCCTCCAGAGGGTCTGTCTCTGCTCCTAAGGGCACTGTCATAGCCTATCTTCCGCAGCATCTTATGACCGAAGACGGACGCACGGTGTTCGAAGAGGCTTCGCAGGCGTTCTCCGAATTGTTCGCGATGGAGCAGGAGATTGACGAACTGAACAAGCAGCTTGCTGAACGTACAGACTATGAGTCTGACAGCTATATGGAACTGATTGAGAGGGTCTCAACTCTGAGCGAAAAGTTTTACTCCATAGACAACACAAATTATGAGGAGGATGTGGAGAAGACTTTGCTCGGACTCGGTTTTTTGCGAGACGATTTTCAGAAGCCTACAAGCGAGTTCAGCGGAGGATGGCGTATGCGTATCGAACTGGCTAAACTGTTGCTGCGCAAGCCGGATGTGATTTTGCTCGACGAGCCAACTAACCACCTCGACATTGAGTCTATTCAGTGGCTGGAGGATTTCCTTATAAACAGCTCTAAGGCTGTGGTTGTGATTTCGCACGACCGCGCTTTTGTTGACAATATAACTACTCGCACCATAGAGGTGACTATGGGCAGAATTTATGACTACAAGGCTAAGTATTCGCATTATCTTGAACTGCGCAAAGAGCGTCGTGAGCAGCAGCAGAAGGCTTACGACGAGCAGCAGAAGATGATTGCGGAGACTAAGGAGTTTATAGAACGATTCAAAGGCACTTATTCTAAAACGCTTCAGGTGCAGTCGCGCGTGAAGATGCTCGAGAAACTGGAGCTTGTGGAGGTGGACGAAGAGGACACTTCGGCGTTGAGGCTCAAGTTCCCGCCTTCGCCGCGCTCTGGCTCGTATCCGGTTATGGTGGAAGGTCTGAAGAAGGCTTATGGCGACCATGTGGTGTTTGACAATGTGCATCTGACTATTGAGCGTGGCGACAAGATTGCGTTCGTCGGAAAGAACGGGGAGGGTAAATCTACTCTTGTGAAGTGCATAATGAACGAAATCAAGTACGAAGGCTCGCTTAAGTTAGGTCATAATGTGCAGATCGGCTACTTCGCTCAGAATGCAGCTTCTTTGCTTAATGAAGACCTTACGGTGTTTCAGACTATTGACGATATTGCGCAGGGCGACATCAGAAACAAGATAAAGGATTTGCTCGGCGCGTTTATGTTTGGCGGTGAAAATTCGACTAAGAAGGTAAAGGTGCTCTCTGGTGGCGAACGGACTCGTCTGGCTCTGCTCAAACTGCTACTCGAACCGGTGAACTTGCTTATCCTCGACGAGCCTACGAACCATCTCGACCTGAAGACTAAGGACATTTTGAAAAGCGCTCTGAAGGATTTTGACGGCACGCTGATTGTCGTTTCGCACGACCGTGACTTCCTCGACGGCCTTGTGGACAAAGTCTATGAGTTCGGAAACAAAAAGGTTGTGGAACATCTTGAAACTATTTACGGTTTCTTGCAGAAAAAGAAAATGTCAAATCTAAAGGATTTGGAAAAGTAGCGCGCCACGTCTCAAAAATCTCAAATAACATATTGACACAACATAATATTTTATACAGATGAAAAAACATTTTTTTTATATGATTTCAATGGCGGCAATGATGGCTTCCTGTTCAGACAAAGGCAGCGATATCGCCAGTTTGTCGGCTGGCATCAAGCAGGAGAATTTTGACACGACAGCTTCGCCTGTGAACGACTTCTATCAGTACGCGTGCGGCGGATGGATGAAGAATAATCCGCTCACCGGTGAGTATGCGCGTTTCGGGTCTTTTGACAAACTTGCGGAGGACAACAAAAAGCAGCTCAACGACTTGATTGTGGAGATCGCTTCGCAAAAGCATGAGCCGGGCAGCGTCTCTCAGAAGATTGGTGACCTTTATAATCTGATGATGGACACCGCGCGCCTCGAAAAGGAGGGCATCGACCCTATCAAGCTGGACTTGGCTAAGATTGACGGAGTGACAGACAAGGCCTCTCTGTTTGACGTTGTGGTTGACCTGCAGCTGAAAAATGTGGATTTGTACTTCGCATTGTATGTCGGAGCTGACCCTAAAAACAGTAACGTTAACATCTTGCAGACTTATCAGAGCGGTTATGCTCTTGGAGAACGTGACTATTATATTGGTGACGATGAAAACTCTGTGAAAATTCGTGAAAAGTACAAGGAGCATATTGAAAAGATGTTGCTGCTGTGCGGCTATCCCGAATCTGTGGCGAAGCGCACGGTTGAGTCGGTTATGCTGATTGAAACGCGCTTGGCTAAAGTTGCGTATGATAAAGTGAAGGAGCGCGACCCTCTTGCAAATTACCACAAAATGTCGGTGGATTCGTTAGGCGCAATCATTCCTAATTTTGACTGGAAAAACTATTTCTCTAAACAGGGGCTTGATGTGAACGAGCTTAATGTGTCGCAAATCGAGCCGGTGCAGGAGGCTGTCGATATATTTAATGGAACAGACATCGAGGTTCAGAAGGATTATTTAAGATGGAAACTGATAGATGAGGCTGCGTCTTGCCTTAACCCCGCTCTTGATAATCAGAACTTTGAGTTTTACGGAAAAACAATCTCAGGGCGTACGGAGCAGTCGCCAAGATGGAAGCGCGCGGAGTCTTTTGTTAGCAGCTCGCTCGGAGAGGCTGTAGGGCAGATGTATGTCGCAAAATATTTCCCAGAAGAGTCTAAAAAACGTATGCTCGAACTTGTCGGAAATTTGCAGAAGACGCTCGGACACAGAATCGAACGCCTTTCGTGGATGAGCGACACAACCAAACAGAAGGCTCTTGAGAAACTTGACGCTTTTCATGTGAAGATTGGTTATCCGGACAAGTGGAAGGATTACTCCTCTTTGCAGATAACTGATGGTTCTTTGTGGGAGAACCGTTGCAATGTGGTTAAGTTCAGAAACGACGAGGCGGTGGCCAAAGCGGGCAAGCCGGTAGATAAGGATGAGTGGCACATGACTCCGCAAACTGTAAACGCTTACTATAATCCTACTACAAACGAAATCTGCTTTCCTGCAGGTATCCTTCAGTATCCGTTCTTCGACATGAATGCGGACGATGCGTTTAATTATGGCGCTATCGGAGTTGTTATCGGTCATGAGATGACTCATGGCTTTGATGACCAAGGCTCTCAGTTTGACAAGGACGGAAATCTGAACAACTGGTGGACCAACGCTGATTCTGAGGCGTTTAAGTCTCGTACTGTTGTCATGGCTAATTTCTTTGACTCGATTGAGGTTGCTCCGGGTGTCTTTGCTAACGGAAAATTCACTCTGGGCGAAAATATTGCGGACCATGGCGGCCTTCAAATCGCTTTCGAGGCGTTCAAGGATGCAACGGCAAACGCTCCGCTTCCTGTAAAGGACGGATTTACGGCAGAACAGAGGTTCTTCCTTGCCTACGCGAACGTATGGGCCGGCAATATCCGTGAAGAGGAGATTTTAAGACGGACAAAAGTTGACCCGCACTCTCTTGGCCGCTGGCGAGTGAACGGAGCTTTGCCTCATATACAGGCGTGGTATGACGCCTTTGATGTGCAGCCTTCGGACTCTCTGTTTGTCAGTCCGGACAAACGTGTCGAAATTTGGTAAAACTGTCAGAGACGTGGCTCGCTGCGTCTCTGTCTTTCCCTCGCTACTGCGTCTCTGTTCCGCAAAAAAAAATCAAATAACATCATGCAAAATGATGCTCGTTTGATTTTTTGTATTACATTTGCATGAATGTAAGGGTAGTTGTTTTATTAAGGCTGTTTCTATAAATTAGGTAGAGGGGATTTGACGACGGTAAAGGTTGTTGCCGTGATTTATAGAAATTGGCGTAAGTTTGACTGAAAAATGAAGGTGCTGAAAAATTACACAAATTTTTACATAAAGGCTATGGTCGTTTTGGGGGAGATTCTGATAATGAACTTCCTTATTGCGTTCATATTCTATTTTTATCAGGACTCTTTGGCGGACTCTATTTCGGCGGAAGACGAGAAAACCTTCTATGTGGTGGCAAATATGGCTTACCTGCTGGGCTTGTCTTACGTCGGGGTTGTGCTTAACAAGAGGGCGGTGCCTATAGAGCATATCCTGGACCGTGTGCTGAGAACCGTCGTGCTTCACTTTTTTGTCATGACGATAGTCTTTTATGCAGTGAACCTGTTCAGAGTGCCGTTCATCTTGCTGCTGTGCTTCTCGGCTCTGATGGCGTGCTCGTTCGCCTGCTGGCGCGTCTTCGCCCGACTTATGCTCAAGTCTTACAGAAGTCATGGCGGAAATTACAAAAAGATAATCATACTGGGTGCCGGAAGCGTGGCTATGGAGGTGTACAAAAATCTTATACAAAACATCTCGTACGGATATAAGTTTCTGGGCTTTTTCGACGACAGGGCGCCGCAAGACTACAAAGTGCCGGCCGAACTTGTCAAAGGCTCGCTCAACGATGTGCTGGCGGTGATGGACGAGTTGGGCGTTGAAGAGATTTTCTGCGCTTTGCCGGCTGGAGACGACAGAAAGGCGATTCCTATTATAAACAAGGCGGAAAACAATCTAGTCAGATGTTTCTTTATCCCTGACTTCAAACGCTTTCTGCACAGAAAGGTGGAACTGTCTTTCATGGAAGAGATTCCGGTTATCTCTTTGAGACGGGAGCCTCTGCTGCGTCTTCATAACATCGTGATTAAAAGGACGTTCGACATCGCGTTCTCCTTTTTGTTCTTGGTGACGGTCTTTCCTATCCTTTTTGTTGTGCTGGGACTCGCAATCAAATTGTCGTCGCCGGGACCGATTTTCTTTAAGCAGAAAAGAACGGGTGAGGACGGCAGGGACTTCTATTGCTACAAGTTCAGAACAATGAAGGTGAACGATAATGCAGACTCGGTGCAGGCTACCAAGGGCGACAGCCGTGTCACTAAAATCGGCTCGTTCATGAGAAAAACTAATCTGGACGAAATGCCTCAGTTCATCAATGTGTTCATCGGAAATATGTCTATCGTGGGACCGCGTCCGCACATGCTGAAGCATACCGAGATGTATTCGCAAATTATAGATAAATATATGGTGCGCCATTTCGCCAAGCCAGGCATCACCGGCTATGCGCAGGTGACAGGCTTTAGAGGCGAGACAAAAGACCTCTCTGAAATGGAGGGGCGTGTGAAGCGCGATGTGTGGTATATTGAAAACTGGTCGTTCGGCTTGGATTTGAGGATAATCTTCATGACCGTCTATAATATGCTGAAAGGCGAAGAAAACGCATATTGATTTGCGAAAGTCTCAGTAAGTCAATGTGATAGCACGATGAAACACCACAAAAAAACGTGCCTCAAAGAGGTGAAAGGCAAAATAAAATTCTCTAAAAGCACATTTTTTTTGTTTATTTAATATTTGTTCATTATATTTGCCGGAACGAATGTGCATATTGTGCCGTTCTGGAATCTAATACAAACAGATGCAATATATATAGGTAATAAGATGAGAAAGTTAAGGCATATCGTTACGTATGTGGCTCTTTTGCTCACGTTTTTCGGAGCGAAAGCTCAGGAAGAGATTGTCTATGACCAGTACTACTTCAATTACTACTTGGTCAATCCGGCGGTTGCCGGCGCGGAAAGGTGCTCTCACCTTATGATTACTGGAAAGTTCCAGTGGGTCGGGGTGGAGGATGCGCCAATGACGCAGACCTTGAGTTTCAGAACTCGTGTTTTGAGTAATGTTGGTATAGGCGCGTATTTGTACAACGACAAAAACGGTTATTCTCTCCGTCAGGGAGGACAGGCAACGTTCGCCTACCATATCCCGTTGTCGGAAAATACTGGTTATTTCATGAAGGACCGCTCTATCGAAAGACAGCTGTCGTTCGGTGTTTCGGCAAAAGTGAACCACTACGGCTTTACGGACGATTTGATTAATGAGGAGAACTCAACAGACCCGACTATCGCTAACGGTGGTACTGACAAAGGTTTCTATTTCAATGCGAACGCCGGTACGTATTTCCTTTACGATAACTTCTTCGCAGGGCTTTCGGCAACAAACTTGATTCCGACTGAGCTGAAGGAGCTGGGTGCTGACGAGCCTATTCGTCCGCTAACGTTGTTCCTCTTCTTGGGTTACGATATTGTGCTGGACAAGACGATGGACTTGGAGCCTTCTTTGATGTTTAAGATGGACGAGAACGACCAGAGACAGCTGGATCTTCACCTGAAGTTTATGCAGACATTGCCGGACAATGAGGATTTCTCTTACTGGCTGCAGGTGATGTACCGCCACTCTCTTGATGCCGGTAACGGCCAGTCGTTGGCTTTCACGCCTATGGGCGGAATCCGATACAAAGGCTTCCACTTGGCGTACGCTTACACTTTGGGACTGACAGATTTCCAGAGACACAACTCTGGTTCTCATGAAGTCATGTTAGGTTACTCATGGTGCATAACTAAACGTTTCTGTAGATAATGAAGTTATTAAATCTTAATAAAATTAAGCAAGCTGAACTCTCACTCCGATGAGGGTTTGGCTTGTTTTGTGTATGTGAGTATAATTTTATGTAGTAGGGAATTAAAGGGTATTAAATCTATGAAAACACTAAAAAAAATTAAAGGATTTTTGAGTATGGCTTTGGCTTTGGCAGGCTTTAGCGGAGCTTCTGCTCAAATACTGATTTCTGGAACTGATTTCAATGTGAATGCTGCTGTTCAGACGGAAATGGCTACAGGTATAGAGAATATAGTCTATACAGGAGTTATGAAAGGCGAAATCACATTGGGAGTTGGTTTTGCGGAGGATTTAGATTACGAATTTAATGCAAGAAAAGAGCCTGTGTCTTCTCATTTTCATGAGACACCGCAGTATGGTATTACAAACAATCCAATAAAATTGGACTCGTTGGATTATTTAGATGATGAAGTTGTAGGTAGTGAAGGTGATTGGAGCATTGTTTTTTCTCCGGCAAGGATTAAAGCGAACAAAACAATGTTGCAATATAAGGTTGGAGGCTTGAGGGCAAATTCTACAGCAACAGTAGTAATTGAATATCGTAGTGTAGTTGACCCTAAGCTTAACAAAACTTGTGCAAACGGAGGCAGATTTGAGTTTAAGGTTGCAATTAATGCAGACCAAGCCAATTTGTTGCAAGGAAAAGATGTTAAGCAGATAGAAACGGGAACTTCAGCGTCTTATACTGATTCTAAAGTTGCGGTTGGTGCTGATGGTACTGTAGATATAAGAATTAATGCAGTGCCGCACATGAGTGACGATTGTCACGCATTTGCAATTTCAAAGATTGAAGTTTACGGAGATTTAGATCCTGAAATTTATAGTGTTGATGGAAACTCGGTGTGTGCAGGAGAAATTGCAAATTTAAAAATAAAGGGAACTACTTACCTCGGAGTTGACTATCAATGGTATCGAGACGACTCCCCTATAGCAGGAGCAACTAGTCCTAACTACTCTTTCGAAACAGACCCTCAACCAGATGAGCACAAATACAAATTAGAAATCATATGTTCAGAAAAAACTGTTGCTGGAACCATAAAAAAAACATCGTTTTTCTCGAATGATGTTACAATAGAGACCGAAAAATGTTGTGAAATTGTTGTTGATGGGGTTTCTGTTCCCGCATCTCGCAAGGTGGTATTCAAGGATGACTTTGGAGAATTTGATATTGCAAACGATCCTGATGGGGGAACTTATAAAGTTTGGGATTATTCCGACATTGCTAATCCAAAGCAACTGACTAAAAAGACGATTTACCCATTTAGATATGAATTAGATGAAGCTCCTTTAAATTGTGCATTTAAAGGAACAAGTTGGATAAATGACGGAGAGTATTGTGTTGCAGGAGTATTGACAGGTTACAATGGACCTTATAATGGAATGGCTGGTGCAAATTTACAATGGGCAGCCGATTTACATGGAATTAAGTTAGATAAAGGTTTTCACACAGATCATTCAGGAACACCAGAAGGATGTTGTTTGTTGATAAATTGTAAAGACCAAACAGGGGGGCAGAATATATACGAACGTGATATTACCAATCTTTGTCAAAACAGGCAATTGTTTTTTGAATGCTATATTACAATCTTTACTTCTAGTGCCGCGGGTGTGTACAATCCAGTTGATGTGACAGTAAGACTGACTGAAATTGGGAATGAAACAAACTTCATAGAGAAAAGAGCAACCCAAACATTGCCTAAACCTGTGGGAAATGGTACAGGAGATTGGGTTAAGATTAGTGGCGAAATCTTCTTGGAAAAAAATGATGCTGTCAAGTTAGAAATTGTCAATAATCAGAATACAGATCAAAACGGGAACGACCTTGTATTGGATGACATCATCATTAAAGCGTGTGCAGCACCTTCTTTGCAGGCCTATTATGATGTGCTGACATTTGACACGGACACTTTGACATGTGGGGGGGAAGGCATTACAGTTTATGCTAAGCCATCAGAAATGTTGTCTAATTATTTTGGTGGTGCAGACAAAACAAGATTTTTATACCAATATTCATTAACTCCTGATGTTAAAACTTCGTGGAAAAATTGTGGAGACGTAACGAAGGAACTGTCTAAAGATGTCTCTGGATGTTCTGTTTTCTCAGAAGTGGAAGATGGAGATGTGGTTTATTTTAGAATTATTGCAGGCTCGGAATATACATTGGGAAATACAAAAGAGAGTGATTATAATGCGGATGACCCATGTGCGAGTTACACAATTTCAGGGGCAATTCCTTGTGAAATTAATTGCCCGGTTTGTTCAGAGCCTGCAGATCCAGTAATCTCTGCAGAAGGTGGCATGGTAAACAAGGCGAAGAAAACTGTAGAGTTGTGTAAGGGCGAATCTACTGTGCTGACTACAAATGACATCACAGGTGTTGATAAGAATGAAGACCCTTACGCTGATTATACTATCACATGGCACAAAGAGACTGCAACAAGCGCAGCTTTAGAAATGGCTTCTCCTGCAGTTGTGGCTCCGGAGTTGACTGTTGCGTGGGATGATGTTACAGAAGATGGTGTGATGTATATAGTTAAGGTACATGACATCTTTGAAAATGAGAAAGGAACTACAGGTTGCGATAAATTAGACACAATTGTAGTCATCGCCAACCCTGTTCCTGAAAAGACCCTCGCCGAGGTCGAGCCGTTCTGCGAAGGCACTCTTGCCGCTAACGAGGCACCAACTCTGACTATCGACGGCTACAAGCTGCACTGGTACGAGGACGCGGACACGACCAAGGCAACTAAGGAACCTTCCGTAATAGACAAGGAGGCTAAAGAATACGAATACTTCTATGTTCTGGAAGACAGCAAGACAGGCTGCAAGGGCGAGGTGAATCTATTCTCGTTCACAGTGAACCCGATACCGGAAGCGGTGAAAGGAAAGGACACTATTGATTATATAAGAAGCTCCGGAAGCCTCAGCATTGAAGATAAGGCTAAAGAAAATGGAGTTGTGGCAACAGGCACCAACACAATTTTCTGGAGTGAAAGTCCTGAAAATGACGGAGTAGGAGTAAAGAAAGCGCCAATGGTTGACGTTTCAAAAGAGGACAAGGCAGGAAAGGAGTTCTACTATTTTCAGAAAAATGAGGAAACGGGATGCTACAGTGAAAAGAGCAAAATAGTTGTTGTAGTGAACGACTCTCCAAAACCGTCTGTCAAGGACACCGTTGTCTGCGTTGGCAAGACTATAGCCGACCTATCCTCGCTCGTTAAGAAAGAGAGCAAGGACTACGAGCTTCTATGGTACGCAAGCGCGTCGGACGCCAAGGAAGACGGCGTGACTACGCCGGCGTCTCTGACAGAGGAGCAGGCTGCAACTCCGGGCGAGTACAAGTTCTACGTTGCTCAGAAGAACACCCTGACCCAAGCCATCAGCGAAAAGGCTGTCGTCACTGTGACCGTTGTCGGCGTGGACAAGCCGAAGGTTGAGGAAAAGGCGATATCTTACTGTGCTAACGACGTGGCAGACGATTTGGAAAACAATGTGATTAAGACCGAAGACGCAAGCAAGTTCCTGTATCAGGACGGCTTCCAGTGGTTCGTGAAGGACGCTGAGTCCGAAGAGTTCATAGGCCCGGCCGGCAGCAAGCCGGAGGTCAACACGTCCGTTCAGGCTACGGTGCCTGTCACTTACGGAGTGCGTCAGGTTTACACAATCCCAAGCACTGGCGAGCAGTGCATAGGCGCGGACATCGAGGACTTCACAGTTAAGACGACGTTCCTTGACAAGCCTACGGTGCTCTCTTCCATAGACTACATGAAGGACGACATAAACGCAGCCAACTCGTTCGACAAGAACATTCTCACACAGAACAGTTCTGCGGTGAAGCACAACAGCGACGCCAACGAGTTCATCTGGTATGACAGCGAAGGCACACTCATAGGCAAAGGCGGCGAAGGCGACGCGTTCTCGCCAACGCCGAAGAGCGACCCGAACAAGGCGAACAACGGAATCGACCAGTCGTTCACTTATCTGGTCAGCCAGACAGACGGCAAGTGCGAAAGCGAGAAGGCCACGGTAGAGGTCAACATACTGGCGACTCCGAAGCCTAACACAAAGAACGTTGAGCTTTGCGAAGGTCAGCTTGAAGATGAGGGCAACGAAGCTTCCGTAATCTCAATCAAAGACCTTGTTGACATCAACACAGACAAGCCTGGCACAACGAAGGACGACTTTGTCCTTGTGTGGTACGACAAAGACGACAAGCAGATAAGCGAGCCTGTTCTAAGCTCTGAGATGTCAGAGGCTGACGGTGTCGAAAAGACAATCATATACAAGGTGTCTCAGAAACCTGTTGCCGGCGGAGCTGAAAGCGCCAAGTCCACAATCGAGGTGACCGTCAAGGCGCGCGCGAAGCTTGACCCTGAATATATTCCTAACGTGTGCGAAACCACGGTTGACCTCAAGGACGGCTGGGTTGTGGCCAACGACGTGAAGATCGCGCTTGAGGTTGAATACACAGACGCGGAGGGAACAACGTTCAGCAGCGACAAAAGCGTCGTGAACAAGTCCGGCGAATATTCCGTGACCGCAAGCTTTGACGTGGTGACGCTGGACAAGCCGGCTTACGCTTGTATCTCCAACATGGAAAAGATAGATGTCAAGATAGACTCTTTGCAGGACGTCAAGATTGACGGCATAGCGACAACTTGCCCTAACACGGCAGCAGGGCCTTTGAGCGTTAAGCACTACTCTAATTTGAAAGATGAAGACATCAAATACAGCTGGTCGGAAGGCATCAAGGCTGGAAGCGGCAAGGAAGATGTCTCCACAGAAATACTTGAAGGCGTGGCTGGCGACAAGTTCGACTTCACAGTGGAGGTCACTGCGGGAACCTGCACAAAGACATCGCCTAAGCACACGATAACGCTTGGCGACGGCCCTGTGGTCGGCTCCATCAAGTTCACAGAGGCTGAAAACACTGACCTTGAAAACGGAATGGAGATCAACGTGTCAAGCGGAAAGGCGACGTTGTACACTTGCGGAACGAAGCTGAGATTGGACCCGACCGCGCTTGAAAACACTGAGGCTGACTTCAAATGGACAGTGG
>JAGBRL010000023.1 GCA_017632345.1 Paludibacteraceae bacterium | reverse complement strand
GCCGAGATGCATAACTTTGAGGTTTTGACTGCAAAGTTACCATCAACAATTTCAAATCAAAAAAACAAAGAACGCTTGTAATTAATTTATATTTAATAATTTAACTACTACTTGGCGAATTTTATCGCATCAGTAGTAATTGTTAATTGTAAATTGACTTGGGCGTTCCGGCAAGCCGTCGGGCTTTCCGCTATATCTTTTTCCGCTTCACTTCAAAAGGATGCCGCTCCAATCCCTAACGCAGAGGGAGCTCTTAACTAAAGACTCAAAGTTACAAAGTATAAATACTCTGAGACAATGAACCTCTGCATCCTCTAATTCCTGAAATCCTGAGTTCCTCAAAAAGTTCTAAAATTCATGTTTGTTGGTCGCTGAGCTTGTCGAAGGCACAACGCTCGGCGCTTCGATAATCTCAGCGACCATGATATTCCGAAGTTCAAAAGTCAACAGCCTTTAGTTAAGAGCTCCCACTGCGTTAGGGATTGGAGCGGCATCCTTTGCGAGCTTTTTCGGACAACAGACAACGGACAACAGACAACAGATTTTTTTGAGCGAGGAGAAAACAAATGCGAGCAAAGATATAGCGGAAAGCCCGACGGCTTGCCGGAACGCCCAAAAAACTCAGAAATTCAGAAGTTTTTGTTAGTAATGAAGTGATGAAGTGATGAAGTGATGGAGTTTTTTAAAAAAACAATTTCGTGTTATATAGTGCAGTTTAGTGGATTTTTATATTGTAGCAAAAAAAAGACAACATTGCGATGCTGTCTTTTTTTATTTATTTTATTCTTTTAAGAATGCTGATTTCAGATGGTGTGAGGAATCTCCAATGTCCGCGTGGAAGCATATGTTTTGTAAGTCCTGCGAACATCACTCTGTCGAGTTTCACTACTTCGTATCCGAGACTTTCGAAGATACGTCTGACGATGTGGTTACGTCCTGAGTGGATTTCTATTCCTACTTCACGTTTTGTTGGATCGTCTGCTACCCAGTCGATGCCATCAACTTCGATTGGACCATCTTCAAGTACGAGACCTTCTCTTATCTTCATCAAGTCGTTTTTGGTGAGAGGTTTATCCAAAGTAGCGTGATAAAGTTTCTTCACTTCATGACTTGGGTGAGTCAATGTCTTAGCGAGGTCACCGTCGTTAGTGAGGAGGAGCAAACCAATTGTGTTTCTGTCGAGTCGTCCAACAGGGTAGATACGTTCTTGGCAAGCGCCTTCAACGAGTTCCATAACGGTATGACGTTCGTATGGGTCGTCGGAAGTTGTGATAACGCCTTTAGGTTTGTTGAGGAGTACGTAGCGAAGTTTTTCGCGGTTAAGAGTTTCGCCTCCGTAAACAACCTTATCTGTTGTGTTGACTTTAGTACCGAGTTCTGTCACGACTACGCCGTTTACTGAAACAGCGCCAGCGAGGATGAGGTCGTCAGCTTCGCGACGAGAGCAGATGCCTGAGTCGGCGAGGTACTTGTTAAGACGGATTTGTCCTGTTGCTCTTGGTCTGTCGTAGAGTGGGTCTTTTTCTCTTCTTTTGAAGCCGCCACCGCCGCCACGACGTTCGCCATTATTGCCTTTACGTTCTGGTCTGTCGTCACGACGACCTTTGTTGTCGAAGCTGCGCTCGTTGCGAGCAGCGCCTCTTGCGTTACGACGATTGCCGAATGCATTGTCGTTGTTGTCACGATCTTCGCCGAAACCTCTCTTAGGACGGCGTTCATCGGAACCTCTGAAACCACGATTCTCATCGCGGTCGTCTCTTCTTTCTCTTACAGGTCTGTCGCCAAAGCTTTTGCCTCTGCCACCGCCGAAACCTGACTCTTTTCTGCCACCGAATGACTCTTTCTTGCCACCGAATGATCCTTTTCTGTCGTCGTCTCTTCTTGGTCTGAAGCTTTTTCTTGGTCTT
>JAGBRL010000022.1 GCA_017632345.1 Paludibacteraceae bacterium | reverse complement strand
CCACCGACTACTGGTACGAAATCACCGTCCACGAAATCGACAAAGTATATACCGGCCACTTCACATTGCTGAGAAGATAAAGGCTGAAAGTACATAAATTCTGAAGAGACTGTGTCGTGATTAATTTTGCGGCACAGTCTTTTTTTGAAAAAAACGCACATTTTTCTATAAAAAAGTAGTTATTTAAATATAAATCACTATCTTAGCGAGAATTTTTGTGCGAACTCAAATTCTTTTTTGTATTGATTTAAATAATTAGAAATAATGGGGTATAATTTTTTTAGAATGTTTATGAAAAAGAAATTTTGTCTCGGGTTACTGGCTGCTGCACTAAGCGTCGGAAGCGCGTCTCCTCAGTGTACGGTGGGTGCAACCGATTTTGAGACGGAAACGGCACTGTTCAATCCGAATCTTCCGGAGGATGAGACAGGTTGGTTTAGCGAAGATGTAGGTGATTTGCTTGACGCTGAATGCGGCAAATCTTGCAAATATTTCGAGGAAGCGTATAAAGCCATACAAACAGGTATGCCTTCAAACAATATTACATCTAATGCCACCACTGCTCCTTCTTGGGAAGATTTGGCGGCTTCAGGCAATACATTCGGAGCCGGTTTCGGTGGAATAACAGCTAATCCTAAGATTTTGAGTCCATACCTTAGTAGCGGGAATGGGGGAAACATGTATGTGGCTATAGCCAACGCTCATGAATCTCCGTTCTTGTCATACACAGTATCAGGACTTGCTCCTAACAGCAAGGTCACTCTAAGCGTAGATATTCTAAGCCTTTTTGACCCAGTCGCTCTTGAAGCTCAGCTTATGGCTATGAACGAAGGGGTCATGACACAAAAAGACCTTGTTACTCAGCTCAATTTAGGTGGAGGTCTTTCGTTTGTCATGCAAAGTTCGGGCACAAAACTAACTCCAGGGTCTGGCATGCTAAATGGTAACAAGGCAAACATAGTTGTCTGTACTGCGTTGCAGTTCGGACAAGCATCCGGAGATTCAAAAGGAACTTTGGATATGGCTTGGGGCAGCACGAACAGTCTGACACTTTCCACAACAGCAAGTGACAATGGCGTTGTCACATTCTATTTCATGAGAAAGGGTGGGGCTAATTTTGCTCCTGTCGGAATAGATAACATCAAGGTTGAGGGTACTATCGCCCCTGCGATAACGTCACAAAAGAAACTGCCGGTTTGTCCAGCAAACCCAGTTATGCTTAACTTAAAGCAATCTTATCCAAACGGAACTAAATTCTCTTGGAAAGGTGGTGACGAAACATCTTCAACTTCATCTTTTGCATTCACACCTGCAGAGGCCGAAAAGACATACCCTGTGAGTGTAGAAGTAACTATGCCTGGTTGCAAGGCTGTCACTGCTTCTATCAACGTAACAACAAAATCGTGCTGTACTATGAAAGATGACGACGGGAACGATGTTCCTATGGCCGAAACTAATGTGTTTTATGACGACTTCGGTTCTTTCCCAGACAATTCGACTTACGAATATACTGACCCTAAAGGTTTGACTCACACTAAAAAAGTTGAGGGTGGGCTGTGGACTGATGTTACTAGACCATTTGTAACAGTTAGAGAAGGGGATGCTTTCACTAGTGATTTGGGAGCATACAAAGGTACTGGAGGAATCAATGAGTTGTACTGTATAACAAATGTAAATCCATATACACCTGGCGTTGAAGGTGATGCATCTGGAACCAAGAGGGGTGGTATGATGATTTTCGACTTAGGAGGGTCTGCTACCAAAGGATTGGTTCTTTACGAACGTGAAATTTGCGGACTTTGCAAAGGCAAAGAAATAACATTTGGCACATCTTTTGGAGCTATAAACAACAATCCTGCAGGAGTCGGAGAAATGGCAATATATTTACGTAAAGGTTCTGCTACAGGCGAAATTCTCTACGAAGAAACATCTGGCGTGCTTAAAGGCGGAGAAGGATGGAGACGAGCTGAAGCGACATTTACAATTGACGAAGACGGCATAGACTGCGTTGTGCTGCAGGTCGTAAACATAGGTACTGGATATGGAGACTCTCAAGGCGACTTTGCCATAGACGACATTCAGTTTACTGTTTGTACACCACCAGACATTGCTGTGGACGCAGAACTTTCTGGTAATGCGAAGGACCTGCTCGACCTTTGTACTGATGACTTGCTAACTTTGAAAGCTGAAATTTCCGAAACTGCAAAAAGTTTCTATGGAAGCACCATTAAGTATTTGTTCCAATACACTTTCCAAGATCCTCAGAAGGTTGACGACGCTGACATCAAGTGGTTTGACCTCAGTGAGGTGCAGGACAATGGAGCTTTTGAAATCAAAGACCCTGCAACGCACCCTGCATTCTCTAAAATTCAAGAGGGAGAAGAGGCGAATATATATTTCCGTGTAGTTATCGGAAAAGGCGACTACTTAGTAAACAATCGTAAAGAGTGGGAAAGCATGAGTGCATTGTCTCCTTGTCGTGCGATTTCAATCTCTTCTATTCCTATCGTTGCCGGTTTGAACTGCGCCGCTTGTGTCAAGGCTGAACAGCCTGAGATTATCGGTGCGGAAGAGACAAAGGTCACTCTTGGAAAGGAGATGAAGGAGGTTAACCTCTGTCTTGGCGAGATTGCTCACCTCTCTACTGAAAACTTCGTCCCTTCTGATCCGGAAGAGATGGGCGTTGCTGACCCTACGTCGCCTCACAAGTATATCGCAACATGGCACAAGGGCAGCAAGACTGCTCCCGGCGTGAAAGGCATCGGTTACACGGACGGTGACGACAACACCTCTTTAAATGTAACTTACGAAGATGCAGACATATATTATTTGAAGGTTATTGACTTCGACTTCCCTGGTGCAGACGGATCGTCTTGCTACATGTGGGACTCTGTCAAAGTCATCGCCAACCCAGTTCCGGAAAAGACCCTCGACGAGGTCGAGCCGTTCTGCGAAGGCACTCTTGCCGCTAACGAGGCACCAACTCTGACTATCGACGGCTACAAGCTGCATTGGTACGAGGACGCGGACACGACCAAGGCAACTAAGGAACCTTCTGTAATAGACAAGGAGGCTAAAGAATACGAATACTTCTATGTTCTGGAAGACAGCAAGACAGGCTGCAAGGGCGAGGTGAATCTATTCTCGTTCACAGTGAACCCGATACCAGGAAAGTTGGAAACTCCTGATACCGTTGAATTTGTCAAGGGCTCTGGCTCTAGAGACATCAACGAGGACGAGGTGGTTAAGCCTGCGGAAGGCAACACGCTTTTCTGGAGTGAAAGTCCAGAATATGATAAAGAGAAAGACTCAAAGACCTCTCCAAAGCACGACGTCACGTCAGAGGACAAGGTCGGAAAGAAATACTACGTGTATCAGAAGAACGAGCTGACAGGCTGCTTCGGCGAGAAGAGCGAGATCGTTGTGATTGTCAACGACTCTCCTAAACCTACGCCAAAGGACACCGTTGTCTGCGTGGGCAAGGCTATAGCTGACCTCTCCTCGCTCGTTAAGAAAGAGAGCAAGGACTACGAGCTTCTATGGTACGCAAGCGAGTCTGACGCCAAGGAGGACGGCGTGACAACGCCGGCGTCTCTGACAGAGGAGCAGGCTGCAACTCCGGGCGAGTACAAGTTCTACGTTGCTCAGAAGAACACCGTTACCGAGGCCATCAGCGAAAAGGCTGTCGTCACAGTGACCGTTGTAGGCGTTGACATGCCTAAGGTCAAGGATATCGACTACTGTACCGGAGACGACGCGGCTCCTTTGAACGAAAACGTCACTCTGGTTGCGGACGAGTCCAAGTTCACGTTCCAGAGCGGTCTGGAGTGGTTTGTAAACAAAAAT
>JAGBRL010000001.1 GCA_017632345.1 Paludibacteraceae bacterium | reverse complement strand
GCGTAACAGGGTCTTCAGCAAGAACCTGCAGTTTATATTTGTGGAGATGCCGAAGTTCGGCAAGAGGGTGGATGAGCTGGAGACGTTTTTGGACAAGTGGCTGTATGTTATCCAGAACATGAACCGTCTGAATGACAAGCCTGCGTCTCTTACGGAGTCTATCTTCCACAAGTTGTTTGATGTGGCGGAAATCGCCCAGTTCTCTAAGGTTGACAGGGCGGAGTATGAGGAGAGCTTGAAGGTCTTCTGGGATTTTAGCAACGTGCTCTCTTCGGCAGAGCGAAAGGGCCGGGAGGAAGGAATTGCCGAAGGTGTGGCGAAAGGCGAACGTGAGGAAAAACTGCGCAACGCAAAGAGTTTCAAGGACTTGGGTGTTGATGTCGAAAAGATTTCCAAAGCGACGGGTTTGACAAAAGAGGAGATAGAGCGTTTGTGATGTTTTTATGTTTAATGTATAGTGTATGACAGACTTTGCAGCGATAGATTTTGAGACTGCCAATAACGAACGTTCCAGCGTGTGCAGCGTGGGGGTGGTGGTTGTGAGAGGCGGCGAGATTGTGGATTCTTTTTACTCGTTAATCAAGCCAGAGCCTAATTATTACGGTTACTGGAACACGCAGGTGCATGGATTGACTTGCGAAGATACTGACGTTGCTCCGCTTTTCCCCGACGTCTGGAGGCGCGTCGCTCAGCTTGTGGAGGGACTTCCTCTTGTGGCTCATAACAAGTCGTTTGATGAAAGTTGCCTGAAAGCTGCTTTTCGCTGTTATCAGATGGATTATCCTGATTACGAGTTTCTTTGTACATGCAAGGCTGCTAAAAAGTTTTTCCCAAATGCAGAAAATCATCAATTGCATACAATTTCTGAATTGTGTGGCTTCCGGCTGGAGCGTCATCATCATGCGTTGGCTGATGCGGAAGCTTGCGCGTGGATTGCAAGGGAGATTTTGTAGTTTTTCTGAACTGAACGATTTGTCTGCTTTTTTTTCTGTATTGCAACTGAATGAATATTAATAAGATATAGTTTGATAATCTGTTGATGTTGGATTTTAATTGAGCAAATGCAAATTTAATTTGTGATTTATTGAAGTTGCCACGAATATTCTGTGTACATTTGCACTGCGGTTTGCCTTTTTTGAACCGTTTATTGTCAAGTGTATTAATCTGTTAAAAAATATAAAAGAAACGACATGACATTAATTAAGTCTATTTCAGGTATCAGAGGTACTATTGGCGGTGAGGTCGGAAATTGCCTCACTCCGCTGGATATTGTGAAGTTTACTGCGGCTTACGGCTCTTGGATCAAGAAAAATTCTAAGGCTGAGAAAAAAGCTATTGTAGTGGGACGAGACGCGCGTATCTCTGGCGAGATGGTTGACCAGATTGTTACAGGCACGCTTGTGGGACTTGGTCTTGATGTTATAAATATAGGTCTGGCTTCTACGCCGACCACAGAGATTGCAGTTGCTAAAGAGGGGGCTGCTGGCGGACTGATTCTTACTGCAAGCCATAATCCTAAGCAGTGGAACGCTTTAAAGTTGCTCAATTCGCGCGGTGAGTTCCTGAACGACAAGGAGGGCAAGGAGGTGCTTGCTATGGCGGAGCGTGAAGAGTTCTCTTTTGTGGAGGTTGACGAGCTTGGAAAGGTTTTGCGTCGCGATGATTATAACAAAATACATATTAACGAGGTGCTGGGCTTGAAGCTGGTTGATGTGGAGGCTATCCGCAAGGCTGATTTTACCGTGGCGATAGATTGTGTCAACTCGGTTGGTGGTATGGTGCTTCCTGAGCTTCTTGAAGCTCTCGGCGTGAAGAATGTCATCAAACTGAATTGCGAGCCTACTGGACATTTCGCGCATAATCCGGAGCCGCTGCCGGAACATCTGACTGAGATTTCGGACGCGCTTAAAAGCGGAAAGGCGGACGTGGGCTTTGTTGTTGACCCGGACGTGGACAGATTGGCAATGGTCTGTGAAGATGGTTCTATGTTTGGAGAGGAATATACTTTGGTCTCTGTGGCTGATTATGTGCTTTCTAACACAAAGGGTAATACTGTATCTAATTTGAGCTCTACACGTGCGCTGCGCGATGTTACTAATTCGCATGGCGGGCAATATACTGCGGCGGCTGTTGGCGAGGTGAACGTGGTGACTAAAATGAAGGAGGTCAACGCGGTGATCGGCGGCGAGGGCAACGGCGGTGTCATCTATCCGGAAAGCCATTACGGTCGCGACGCGCTTGTGGGTATCGGTCTGTTCCTTTCAATGCTTGCAAAAGAGGGCAAGAAGGTGTCTGAACTGCGCAAGAAATATCCTGCTTATTACATATCTAAAAACAAAATACAACTTACGCCTGAAATTGATGTTGACGCAATTTTGGCTAAAATGAAGGATATGTACAAAAACGAGGAGGTTAATGATATCGACGGTGTTAAGATTGATTTCCCTGACAAGTGGGTGCATCTTCGTAAATCTAACACAGAGCCTATCATCAGAATATATGCAGAGGCTGTTGGCAAAGACGAGGCAGATGCGTTGGCTGAAAAGATTATCTCTGATATTAAGAGCTTGATATAAGGGCTACTTGATCTACAGAATTGATTTTCTGAAAAGGCGAGTTTATAAAGGGGCGTGCGTTGGTGCGTCCCTTTTATCTTTTTTAACTGACTTCTATAAATAATATCGAGGTGACTTTGGGTGCGTTTCGTTGTCGTAATTTGTATATGTTGCCTAAAAAGTTTGCAAAAGGACATCTGCAATACAGATTTTTTCAGTAGTTTTGCTTTTGAATACAGGCTGAACCGTTTTATGTTTCGTGTTGCGGGCGGTTCGGAGTTTTTTTCGAATGGTTTATCATTAAATTCAAAGGTTTATGGAAGATAAAGAACGTAAGATTAGTATAGAGTTGAGCGAGGAGGTGGCAGAGGGTGTTTACTCTAACCTTGCCATCATAAGTCATTCGTCGTCAGAGTTCGTGCTGGACTTTGTGCGCGTGATGCCTAACGCTCCAAAAGCGAAGGTGAAGTCGCGCGTGATTCTTACTCCGGAGCATGCAAAACGTCTGCTCAACGCGCTTCAGGACAATGTGAACAAGTACGAAAGGCAGTACGGCGAAATACGCAAGGACGACAAAACTTTTAACCCTCCTTTCCCTTTGAACTTCGGCGGACAGGGCGAAGCGTAAGTGATCTTATGTTGTATGATGATATAATTGCGGAATTTCTCGCCTTGACGGAGGTTCCGCGTCCGTCGTTCTTTACAGAACGTGTTCTGGCTTATCTGCTGGACTTTGCAAAGGTTAACGGTTTGGAAGCTAAGGCGGATAGCGCAGGAAATGTGCGTATTCTCAAACCTGCGTCTGCTGGCCGTGATGATGAGCCGGCTCTGGTTCTGCAGGCTCATACGGACATGGTTGCCGAAAAGGCCGACGGGGTGGAGTTCGATTTTTGCTCTTCGCCGTTGAGGCTTGTGAACGATGAAACTTGCCTCCGGGCTGATGGCACGACGCTTGGAGCAGACAACGGGCTTGGTGTGGCGGCTATTCTTGCTGTGCTTCGCAGCAAGTCGCTCTCTCATCCTCCGATTGAAGCGCTTTTCACCGCAAACGAGGAGGTGGGTATGCTTGGCGCTTTTGCTCTTGAACCTGACTTTTTGTGCGGAAAGTCTTTCATCAACCTTGATTCGGAAGAGGAAGGCAAACTATTTGTCAGCTGTGCCGGCGGTGCTACGGTAAAAGGCTCCGTCCCTTTCGAACGCGCGGTGAGCGATGTGGAGATGACCGACTTCAAGATTTCTGTTAGCGGACTGAAAGGTGGGCATTCCGGGCTGGATATACATCTGCCTCATGCAAATGCGATAAAGGTGCTGGCCTCTTTCTTGATGATGCTCAAAACTCAGATGGACGGGCTCAACGTCAAGGTGTTGGAAGGTGGCTCTGCGGCAAATGCGATTCCGCGAAACGCGTCTGTCGTTTTGTCTGTGGCTGAAGAGGATAAGGCTCAGTTCGAAAAGGTCTTTGCCGATTTGGCTGATTTCTTGAAAGCTAAATATTCTGGTGTTGAGCCAGGCTTTACGATAGAGAAGTCTATTGTGTCGGACGATGCAAAGTTCATTGAGGACGACGCTCTGTTCAAATTGCTCAACGTTCTGCTCGCTTTGCCGGATGGCGTGCTATATAAGCTTGATGGTCAGGATACTACAGATACGTCTAACAACGTGTCTTTGATTACGACACGTGAGGGCAGTGTCGAGGTTACGTCTCTTTGCCGCAGCATTACGGAGTCTCGTATGAAAGAGGTCAAGGAGCGTGTGCTGGGAGTGCTGCGCATTGCCGGGGCGGACATTGCGGTGGAAGATGAATATTGTGGCTGGCAGCCGGATATGGAGTCGCCTTTGCTTGCTAGATGCAGAAGGGTTTACTGCAATACTTTTGGTTGCGAGGCCAAGGTGGAGGCGATGCACGCGGGTCTGGAGTGCGGCATCATAAAGAGCCGTTGCCGTGACTTGGATATGGTTTCGTTTGGCCCGACTATACGTTTCCCTCATTCGCCTAACGAGTATGTGGAATTGGAGAGCGTGAAGCGGTTTAGTGTGTTTTTGGAGAAACTGCTTGAAGATAAGGGGTGATTTTTTTTGAATATTATTCTTTTTGGAACAAAAAATAAGTACTTTTGCACGATTTTTCATGGAAATGGGAAAGGTTTTTACGATAGGGGTGATTATATCTACGTATAATTCGCCCAAATGGTTGGAAAAGGTTTTGTGGGGGTATCAGAATCAGGACGTTGCGCCGGACGAGATTGTGATAGCTGACGACGGTTCGCGAGACGATACCCGCGAGCTGATAGAGCGTTATGCAAAGGTTTTGCCTATCAAGCACGTTTGGCACGAAGACCGAGGGTTTCAGAAGTCTCAGATTCTGAACAAGGCGATTGTGGCTAGCTCGGCCGATTATCTGATATTTACCGATCAGGACTGCATCCCGCGTAAGGATTTTGTTGCAGTGCATAAGGAGCGTGCGGAGAAAGGGTATTTCCTCTCTGGTGGCTACTTCAAACTGCCGATGGACATTAGTCTTGCATTGTCTCAGGAGGATGTGCTGTCCGGAAAGGCGTTTGAAATATCTTGGCTGAAGAAGCAAGGGCTTAAGATGAATTTTAAAGTCTCGAAGCTTGTTAAGTCAAAATGGTTCACGAACGGCATGAATTTCGTTACGCCGCGAAAGGCTACGTGGAACGGCTGCAACGCCTCCGGCTGGCGCGAAGATGTGCTGAATGTCAACGGCTTTAATGAGGATATGCAGTACGGCGGACAGGACAGGGAGTTTGGTGAGCGCATGTTCAACATGGGCATCAAGTCAAAGCAGATTGTCTATTCGGCTATCTGCCTCCACCTCGACCACAAACGTCCGTACAAGACAAAAGAGTCTATTGCGAAAAATGTAGCCATTCGCAAAAACACGCGCAAATCCGGTATCGTAAAAACACCGAACGGAATAGAAAAGGAATAATTAAAAAAACGAATGAGGCCAACTGTAATTATCGCAGTGTACAAAAACGTTGCTGCATTGGAAATTGTTTTAAAATCACTTGAGCGACAGACCTATAAAAATTTTGAAGTAATTGTAGCTGAAGATGGAAATTGTGAAGAGATGGCAAATTTTATCTCTTCTTATTCATCTGATTTCCCTATTCAGCATCTGACTCAGGAAGATGATGGATGGAATAAAAATGCAATTCTGAACAAAGCTATCGTTGCGGCGAAAACAGATTGGCTGATTTTTGTTGACGGGGATTGCGTTTTGCATAGCAGATTTGTTGAAATGCATGTCCGTTATGCTAAAAAGGGAAGAGTTCTGGCAGGGAAGAGAGTTAAACT
This sequence comes from Paludibacteraceae bacterium, assembly GCA_017632345.1. Classification (GTDB taxonomy): domain Bacteria; phylum Bacteroidota; class Bacteroidia; order Bacteroidales; family Paludibacteraceae; genus RGIG9379. The sequence continues at coordinate 4,961 of JAGBRL010000001.1, read as the reverse complement.
TGACAAAGACCTTTCTGAGTATCTGATGCAGGATATATCCAGAATTACTTCGATTCCTAATAAATTAAGGAAGTTTTTGTTGCCGTGGAAAAAAGGTGTCGGATTTGTGGAAGAAGGCTTTTTTATAGATCCGGACGGATTCTTTGGCTTTATTCCTAAGATTAGAAAGATGAAGGTGCTGAAAGGTTGCAATATGTCCTTTTCTAAGGAGGATGTGCTGTTGATTAACGGTTTTGATGAGGATTACAGATTACCAGCGATAGGAGAAGACATTGATATTTCATGGCGATTTGAGGCTGCCGGATGTAAATTGTTTTCTTTGCGTAATTTGGCGGTAGAATATCATCTGCATCACAAAGAAAATTGGTCAGATCAAAGTATCAATGAGGCGATGATGAAAGAGAAGATGAAAGAGAACACCTATTTTTGCGTTAAGGGAATACGGAAATGATTTCAGATGCAATAACATAATAGAAGAGAGAGGCTTGTGACCTCTCCCTTTTCGAGTCTGACAGAGAAAAATATATTTCGCTCTTAAATTCCTAGTGCAGAGCGTATTTTCCAATAGTTGCGGGAGAATACATCTTTCTTTATACGTTCCCAGTTGAACATTTTGGACATCGGCTTTAGCGTGACTCTCTCCTTAGGGCGGGTCAAATCCAAAGTGTCACACACACGCGCTATCTGCTCGTACATATTATACTCGTCAAGAACTTTGTCTTTGCATGAGGCAAGGACATCGCCGCTGTTTTCAAATGTTTCGGAAGCTATGAGCGCGTCAATTTTTCTTATAGCCTCCTCCGCATTGTTTATGTCTATGCTCAAAAACGCCTCTTTAGGGAAAAACTTTTCTGCATTAGTGCATCCGTAATATATTGGATACGTGTTAGTTATGTAACAGTCTGTAAGTTTTTCCGTAAGATAATAATCAGCCTGGGAATTTTCTATCGCAATATGATATTTATAAGGGGCGAGCACGTCCCATTTGTCGCCGAACGAGTTGAACCCTCTTCCGAAGACGTCAATCTTGTCGCCATAATGTTTTTTAAGTTTCTCAACAAACGCCAAACGGTCATGATGCCCTTTTGTATGATTCTTGTTGCTTGTTATCACAGAAATTAGTTTTCTCTTTTCCGGAACAGAGCAAGACTTTAGGTCGTCATAAGTTTTTGTATAAGTCACTTTGCCGTCTTTAAAGTCAATCCCGACGAACCATGGAAGATTTGGCATAGCCATTCGCACGTTCTCGCCTTTCATGTCCGGCTGGCAGGAGCACACAACGCCGAATTGTTTGATGTACGATTTTGTGAACGGCACTATCTGCTTCGGTTCGGAAGTCATAAGCACGGTGTTTTCAGGTGCGACATTGCAAGACAGACTTTTTTTCACATATCTGTTTCTCACAACCCACACATCAGCCTCTTCCGCATCGCCGTAAACAAATTTATACTTGCCGCAAAGAGAAATGCCTTCGCCGTTCTTAGTCTGTCTTAGGTCTTTTTCAGACCCAGCCGTCATTTTCACTATATACATAGACCTGTCCTTTAAATATTCGTGGCAAAGTTAGTTATTTGCATATAATATAAGATGTGTTTTTGTCTCGATTTGTTGCTTTTTTTGTACGGAATTACGGTTAATGTAAAGAATGAAGTGTGAAAAATTTAAATAAAGGTTCCAAAATCTTTTGCTTATTTGCAAAATTAAAAATAACTTGCAGAAGTTTTGCTTAAAAGCGGTTTGCTTCTTGTGAAAACTGAACTTTAATGGAATTTTTAACTTTAAAACATGTGTGTATGCAAAAATTTTTATCTTTTATTGCGTTGATGTTCTTTTTTGTAGGAACGTTTGCATCGAGACCGTATGAACCGAACTCTCCGTGGGAGAAAAACCTTTTGAAGCATCAGACTGAAATAGATACTTCTGTTTATGGAGGAAAATTTGTTGTAGATGGAGATAGGATAGGATTGGTTAGAACTGATTCTGGTTATGCAACGTTGGACGTGACGATAGATAGTCTCATGTTCTACTTTTACCGGATTGATTTGGACTATGCGAAGATTGAGGGAAAGGCGGAGACCTCGTTTGGTGATTCAACAACCAATTACGTGAAAATTTTCAAAGATGGTAATGAATTTAATCATGTGTTTAATGAAGAGTTCACTGTCAATAATATAGGTTTTATAGGATTGCATTTCGAAAACCATACAGATGACACTTTGTGGATTTCTGACATGGGTATTTACGTGCAAACTGGGGATGTTTGGAACCTGAAGCCGGAAATGATTGAGGTGAATGAAAATAAATACGGGGAAGTGTATGTTGATACAAGTTTGAGGTATGTGGGAGAGCAAATTTGTGTAGATGTTAGACCTAATCGTGGATGCTATTTTGCAGGATGGAGCAACGGTTGGACTGACGATTGTTTGCATAGTGACAAAATTGGAGATTCGCTGGTTGCAATTTTTAAACCGTACAAAGGTAGTTTGATTGTAGGGGATGCGATGGTAACGAATGGATCTTATGAAAGTGGAATGTACTGGTATAAAGACTCTTTGGTAATAAGACCGTATGAATGGAATTGCAAGAAATTTGAAAGATGGAGTGATGGCAGCTCAGAGCCTTGCAGAGTGTGGACTAAGGAGAGCGGCGTGTCTTCAGATTCTCTTTGGGCTATTTATTCTGATGTGGGACGTGTGTTTGATATAAATGTGGACAGTACAATGGGGATGGTTTATTTTATTGAAACTAAAAATTATTCTTACAGAAATTCTGACACGACAATTGTAAAAAGTAATCGGAAAGTTATCGCTTATAAGGATTCCTTGACTATTGTGGCAGTCCCTAATCCTAAATATGAATTTGATAGTATTTATTGTGACAGATATCATTATATGATTCGCAGTTCTAACGGCAAGTATGACGATATGATCACATTTGCAGAGCCTGATTGCGATTCTGTGTATAGAGTGACCGCTTTGTTTAAACCCAAAGACACAACGTTGTATCATGTTGTGGTTATTTCTAATGATGAGCAGATGGGTACTGCAAGTGGTGGCGGTTATTTGTTCAGGAGGGATGACATAGATAAATCAGCAGAAGCTAATGAAGGTTACTGGTTCTCTCATTGGGAGTCTAAGTCTAACTTTTCATTGACAGAGGTTGAAGGTAATGATACCATTGTGGCTGTGTTCAAACCTTATAAAGGTTGCTTGTCTGTGAAAAATTCGTATGTGAGAGGCTATGATAAATATGAAAATGGCAGATATTGGTATAAATATGAATTAGTGCTGCGAGCCGAAGAGGCTTGGTGCCAGAAGTTTGAGGGATGGAGCGATGGTGAAATGAAGCAGGTGAGATATTGGGATAAGGAAGGCTGTTCCGGTGATTCTCTCTATCCTCTTTTTTCAAAGAGGAAGACTGACGTTACGGTTGAGGCTGGTGATGGTGGTTTCGTGCGTTGTTTTGAATACTATAAAAGAGATGGGGATGAGTATGTGAATGATACATTTGAAGTTCAAAAACGAGACTCTTTTAGAATCGACTCTGCTTTGTATTTGCAGGCGCTTGCTTATCCGGGATATGAGTTCGATAGATGGAGTGATGGCAGCACATCTCAGCATAATTCAATATATGTAGATTGTGATTCTATAGAGTATTTTTATCTAAAGGCATATTTCCGACCTAAAGATACAACCTTATACAATATAGTAGTGGTTCCAAATGATGAACGGATGGGGTCTGCAAGTGGTGGTGGAATGTTGTATAAAGGGGATAGGATTGAAAAAAGGTACGAGCCTAAAGCGGGTTACAAGTTCTCTCATTGGAAGTCTTTGTCAAATTCATCTTTGAACGAGGTTTCTGGAAATGATACCATTGTTGCAGTGTTCGAAAAGTTGAGGCTGGAAGTGAAGTATTCGTTTGCGACGGAGTTTGGTGATACGTTGAGGTGGAATAACTTAGATACTATTAAGATTCATAATTTGAGCACAGGTAGTGTTGAATATCTGACGGATAGCACCCCTATTATAAGAAGGTATGAATATGGAGACACTTTGCTTATTGAGGCTTTGCCTTATAAAGAGCATGCATTTGATGGCTGGCAAGGGTGGAATATGCCTTATTCGAAAGACAAACAGATTGTTTTGTATTGTAATTTTGATATTGAAGGTATAACTGCATATTTCCGTGATGAAAATAATTTTAAGGAGGGAGACACTTGTTATGTTGATGTAGTGTCTTTAAATGACACGTTGGGTAGTGTGAGTGGTGGCGGTTGGTGCCGGATAGGAGACACTATTAGAATAACTGCAGTCCCTTATGAAAATGCAATGTTTGTTTCTTGGGATGATGGAGATACGTCAGTTGTTAGATTTGTCAGAATTGATTCTTGCAGATCTTTTGCAGCTAGATTTGCAGATGAGATTACGACTTCTGCTGATTGTGTGAAAAGAGCAGCGTATAGTGCTTATATAAATGAAGATGTTTTACAAGTGAGGTCTGAAGAAGAACTTGTTTGCATAACTTTGTTCGCTGCAAATGGAACTATGGTGAAGCGAGATGTTGTTTATAGTAATCTGTATGAGACTTCATCTGAAAGATTGCCAAACGGCTTGTATATTTTGCAATTGCATACTGAAAACGACATTTACACTATAAAAGTTTTGAAGCAATAACAGTAAAATGTATAGATTGAGATAAAGGATAATCCCTTTATATTATTCTTAGTGTCCGATAAAAGTTTTTGAGTGTTTTTTTCAATCTTTTTTATCGGACAGCCGACATTTTTCTTTAAGGGGGGGCTTGTAATTAAAAAAAAGGAGTCTCAACCGCATAAAATCAGCGTTTGAGACTCCTTTTTACATCGTTTTTAGTTTTTATCGGACACTAATATTATTTATATGTATTCGAGTTGATTTGGGACTGGCAGGCTGCATAGACGTTGTTTATAGAAGTCTATGCGG
>JAGBRL010000021.1 GCA_017632345.1 Paludibacteraceae bacterium | reverse complement strand
TGCGGATATGCGCCATAATCTGGCTTAGAAGTTTGCGCTCCTCTGGATAAATGCCACCGTCCAGAATTGCGATGTCGTAAAGCAGACGCATCATCTCCACCTTTTTCTCGTATGACAAGTTGCGATTCACATCAACACAAAATTTCTTGAAATTAAGTTTGCGCTTGCCTATCAGCTGCTCAATGCGCTTTTCTGCCTCTTCCAGATACTCCGTCTTGTACAACTCCGCTCCGCTGAAATTCTCTTTGACAAAACCGCGGAACAACTCACGAGCCTTCTCTGTATAGCCGCCGTTGTAACGCATAAGCACGGCAGCCATACCCGCGACAGCCAAAAAGCCCTCCTTAAATTTTAAAATTTCAGCCTTTTTCTTCCTTTTTTCAACATCATTAGAAATCATTGCACACCAACTAAAAATCAGAGCCGGGAGCATAAATAACATAAACAGTAACCTTAAAGCGTCTTCGTTCACATGCTCGCAACAGAAAAAAAAGAGCACAAATCCAACAATTAACCCAAGAAAAGGCAATTTCTTAAGTATCTTGAAATAACAGAACATAACTCCCCAATGGCCAAATAAGGCAAGCCACAAATACTCTAAACTAAACACACCAATGAAAACGGCTACTGCAGACACTGCGAGCGAATACAGGAATACTTTAGGATTATTTAATAGAAGCCAAGCGAATACAGCGATGGCAACAAAAATAAATTCATTTTCAAAACATAAAATTGGAAATGAAAAAATATAAACTAAAATCAAAATTGATAAGCTGTATCTTACTATTAAGTCTAAATTTTTTACAAACGACGCCATAATAAAAAGCATGCCAATAGCAAAAAATATGTAAAAAAATTCCATATTGTCAAATTAAAATCGTTCTTCAATAGTTTTCATCGCGCGGTTCAGTTCGCGGGTACGCTCCTCTGCGGCGGCGCGGGTGGCTTCGTCGGCATGAGCAAGGCGGTCCGGGTGGTTCTCGAACACAAGGCGGCGATAGACGCGCTTCACCTCGTCCAAAGCCGTGCCGGGCTTCAAGCCAAACACCGCGTAAGCCTCCACAAGCCGAGACGGAATGTATGTACCGGACGATGTGTATGTGCCCTTTGCACGTTCCTGACTTGCCCGGCTGTCGTAATAGTGGCGGCTGTACGTGTTTTCAAAAATCTGAGCCTGCTCCGCGCTGATGCGGATATGCGTCATAATCTGGCTCAGAAGCTTGCGCTCCTCAGGATAAATGCCGCCGCCCAGAATCGCGACGTCGTAAAGCAGACGCATCATGCTGACCTTTTCTTCGTAAGATAAACTATGATTTGCATCCAGACAGTGCTTCTTAATATTAATTTTACTTTTATGTGTAAGATTCTCAATACGCATCTCGGCCTCTCCCAAATATTCCGCTTTATACAATTCCGCTCCACTGAAACTTTCTTCGACAAAGTCGCGGAACAACTTGCGAGCCTTTTCCGTATAGCCACCGTTGTAACGCAACAGTATCGCAGTCATGCATGCAACAGAAAACACTCTGTTCTTCATCACCTGTTTCGCCTCTTTATTCTTCCGCTCATTCTCTTCCTTCCTGAACAAACAACACATAGAAAAAAAACAAAGAAGCATTACAAGTACCCCAAAGCCCCAAAATAACACTCTATATGAATGCAACATTGACTCGCTTGCCCCTATATTCATAAAAAAAACATCAGGTCCAACTTCATTCAACTTTAAAGAAAGAAGAGAGACACCAATAGAAAAGAAAATAGACAGGACCCTTACATACCAATTCAATCCTATGAAGAAAAAAGGACAAGCAGAACTAAGCAGCAGCATAAAACCAAAAGCTTTACTATTTTCCAATATGTGAATAGAAATAACTCCGCAAAGCAGCTGCATACTGAAAACGAACACTTCAAGACTAAAATCCTTTGCCAACAAGAACAATAAGGCGAATAAGACAACCAGCGCAAACAACACATGCCCAAGCCCCAGCACACCCGCTCCATACGCAACTGCAGGCACACCTGCCGAGCATAACAATAACGTTTTGTTTCCACTCGTGAAATAAATGACCACGGCAGACAACACTGCCACTATCAATTTTACTAAAACATCTAACTCCATCAATTATTATTTTCGCCAAAAATAACAATTAATTCACAAATAATAATGCATTCCTGTTTTTTTGTGATGTATCTATGATGTTTTAGACGTAACGTGCCGCACCTCTTCGTCAAAATTTATCTCTTTTTTCAGAATGCTCTTTCATTTCTTTATCGTATCTTTGCGGAAATTTTAAGATTGATGAACGAAGAGATTTTCCCTTTAGTAAACGAGCAGGGCGATGTGGTCGGGAAGGCTACCCGCCGCGAGTGCCACAGCGGCTCCAAGTTGCTGCACCCGGTTGTGCATCTGCACATCTTCAACACAGCCGGCGAACTGTATCTTCAAAAACGCTCCATGAAGAAGGACATCCAGCCCGGCAAGTGGGACACTGCGGTTGGCGGTCATATAGACTACGGCGAGGCGGAGGCTGACGCTCTGATACGCGAGGCTCGCGAAGAACTGGGCGTAACTAACTTTGTCCCAACGCTCTGCTACAGATACATCTGGGAAAGCAACGTGGAGAAGGAACTGGTAAACACTTACAGAACCGTTTTTGAGGGCGAGATTAAGCCAGACTTGGACGAGGTGGACGAAGGCAAGTTCTGGAAAATCGAGGAAATCCAGAACTGCATAGGCAAAGATGTGTTCACTCCTAATTTCGAGAAAGAGTTTTCTATGATTACTGACCTTTTAAACACTTTAGAATGAAACGACTTAAATGTCCTCAGTGCGAGGAATTCATAATATTTGACGAAAACGAAGATGTTCAGGACGGCATGGCCAAACTGGAGTGCGAAAACTGCGGCAAAAGGTTCAAGGTAAGGCTGAAACCTAAACGCGACGACTTGGGCGAGGTTGTTGTGGTTGAGAATGTTTTTTGCGAAAAGCAGGTCTTTCCGCTTAAACTTGGCGACAATCTGTTTGGCAGAAAATGTAACGGAACTATTGTTGACGCTGCCATAGACACCGGCGACATGAGCATGGACCGCCGGCACTGCATCTTCAACGTCTCTGAAAAGGACGGCGAACTGGTCTATACCGTACGTGACAACGAGAGCCTCTGCGGCACATTCGTTATGAACGAAATCTTGCAAAAAAACGAAAAACGCATAATAGAGGACAGCGAAATAATCACTATCGGCGCCACAACGCTAATTCTGAAAACAAAAAAATAACACACCGCAAATCGCGACGTGATGAATTTATGACATGAATAAAAAGGGAGACGTAGCGCGCTACGTCTCCACAATGGGGAAAATCTACAGATTGCCAATCTCCTCCTTGGTCAGACCTGTGATTTCGGTTATTTCTTCTATGGTCATGCCTAGTTTCAGCATTTTCCGGGCGGTGTTGAGCTGGGTTTCTTTGATGCCTTGGGCGAGACCTTCGGCAATGCCCTCTGCTTTGCCTTTTACTATACCTTTTATTATGCCTTCTGCTAACCCTTCGGCTTTACCCTTTTCCATGCCTTCAGCCAGTCCCTCCGCTTTGCCTTCGGCTCTACCCTCGGCCCTGCCTCTTGCGATGCCTTCCTCCAGCATCTCCTTGAAGTCAACGCGGTCTTCGAGGGCTTTCAGGCCGGCTTCGTAACGGGCCAGCTCCTCGTCGGTGAAGTTGCAGACTTGCGCGCGCTCGATCAGCTCCAGCAGGGCCGGGTCGGCTTTCTCATATATGGACGGACTTATCTTGTACATACGCTCTCCTAAGTTTTTTATCACCTCAAGCCAGCAGTCCTTGTTGGACGGC
>JAGBRL010000020.1 GCA_017632345.1 Paludibacteraceae bacterium | reverse complement strand
ACGGCATGGACAAGGAGGAGTGCGCCCGCTGGTACGACGGCTACAGACTTACGGACACCATCGACATCTATAATCCGTTGGCGGTGGTCTCCGCCATGAGAAATCAGGAGTTTGAGAGTTACTGGTCTGCAACCGGCTCGTTTGAGGCGTTGAAGGATTATATCATGATGGACTTCAAAGGCATCAAGCAGGATGTGATTGATATGATTTCCGGAAAAAGCGTTCCGGTAAATGTGAAGAAATTTCAAAACACGCTTCAGTCCATCACCAACAAGGACAATGCTTTCACCTATCTGATTCACCTAGGTTATCTCTCGTACAACAGAAAAGAGAAAACTTGCCGCATTCCGAACGAGGAGGTTCGCCAAGAGTGGGTAAATTCTATTGATGACGAGGAGAACTACGCCCCAATTATGGAGATCATCAACGCTTCAAAGAAACTTCTCGACGCAACCGTCGAAGGCAACGAGGAGGCAGTGGCGCGTGCTCTCGACGCAGCCCACACAGAGGTAACCAACCCGTTGACTTACAACGACGAGCATTGCTTCCAAAGCGCTATCTGCTTGGCTTATTTCTACGCCAACACACGCTACACGCTCTTTAAGGAGTTGCCAACAGGCAAAGGGTATGCAGACTTGGTTTTGATACCTTACTTGCCCAACATTCCGGCAATGGTGATAGAACTAAAACACAACAAAAGCGCAGGAAGCGCGCTTCAACAGATAAAGGAGAAAAACTATTGTCAAGCTCTTAACAACTACAAAGGCGACCTGCTTTTCGTAGGCGTAAATTACGACGAGAAAACTAAGGAGCACAGCTGCAAGATTGAGCGGCTGGAGAACTGAGTAGGAAATGAATGTTACATCATCAATTTATAATTAAATAGCAAGCAAAAGAACTAAAATATAGTTCTTTTGCTTTTTTTGTTTCTGAAATCACTTTTAATCAGAATTGCCCGTAATTTGCAGACTTTATTAAAAGAGTTAGCCTATCATTTGGATTCTTATATAAGCCCTTTCGCTTTCAGATGTTCAGCCATCTCTTTTTGAACTTTCATTGCTTCCGTACGAGCTGCAGATGCGAAAGATTCGTCGTTAGCAGCGTATATTATGGCACGTGAAGAGTTAACTAGCAGACCGCAGTTGTCGTTCATTCCGTACTTCACAACCTCGGCAAGGCTTCCGCCCTGAGCTCCAACACCAGGAACGAGCAAGAAGTGGTCAGGAATAATAGCGCGTATGTCAGAGAGCATTTCCGCTTTAGTTGCGCCAACAACGTACATCATATTGTCTGCGTTGCCCCATTTGAGAGAAGTTTTCAAAACTTTTTCAAACAGACGTTCGCCGTTTTCTTCGTCCTTCATGAACTGGAAGTCAAAAGCCCCCTTGTTAGATGTTAGGGCAAGTAGAGTCACCCATTTGCCTTCGTAAGACATAAACGGACTAACAGAGTCTTCGCCCATGTAAGGAGCAACAGTAACGGAGTCAAAATCCATATTGCCGAAGAATGTGCGAGCGTACATCGCAGATGTGTTGCCTATGTCACCGCGCTTTGCGTCTGCAATAATGAACTGGTCAGGGTAATTCTGACGGATGTACTCGACAGTGCGTTCCAAAACGTCCCATCCCTGAAGCCCGAGGCTTTCGTAGAACGCAAGATTCGGCTTGTAAGCCACACACAAGTCTGCCGTTGCGTCTATAATCTGTTTGTTAAATTCAAAGATAGGGTCCAAATCGCCCTCTTTGTCAAACAGATACTCAGGAATCTTGTTCACGTCAGTGTCAAGTCCGACGCAAAGGAAAGACTGTTTTTTCTTTATGTTTTCAAATAACTCTTCTCTTGTCATCAGAATCTATGATTAAAATTATTTGTAAATTTCTTTTTTGCCGGCAAGCAAAGTGTTCTTGAGCAAAGAACAGATTGTCATAGGTCCGACACCGCCCGGCACTGGAGTGATGAAGCTGCACTTAGGCGCCACATTTTCAAAATCAACGTCTCCAGTAAGTTTCCAGCCTGTTTTAGTGTTTGCGTTAGGTACGCGAGTAGTGCCCACGTCTATGATTACAGCGCCTTCTTTCACCATGTCTGCTTTAAGGAAGTTTGGAGAGCCAAGCGCGGCAATGATAATGTCGGCCGAAAGGCAAAGTTCCTTTAGGTTCTTTGTGCGGCTGTGGCATACAGTGACTGTAGCGTCGCCAGGGAAGCCCTTCTGCATCATAAGAGATGCGACCGGTTTGCCCACGATGTTGCTTCGTCCTATCACAACACAATGTTTGCCAGATGTTTCAATGTTGTATCTTTTCAGCAGTTCCAAAATTCCGGCAGGTGTTGCAGATACGAAAGATGGCAGACCTATAGATGTGCGTCCCACGTTAATAGGGTGGAAGCCGTCAACGTCTTTGCGGTAGTCAATAGCCTCGATAACCTTCTGTTCCGAAATGTGCTTAGGAAGCGGCAATTGCACGATAAAGCCGTCCAGATCCTCATCTTTGTTCAGCTTGTCTATCTGAGTGAGCAGCTCTTCTTCAGTAATGTCTGCCTCAAATGCGATTTTTGTAGATTTGAAACCAACTTGCTCGCATGATTTCACTTTGTGAGCCACATAAGTCTCGCTGCCACCATCGTGTCCCACGATAATTACCGCCAGATGCGGAACCTTGCCGCCCTTGGCCTTTATCTCTGCAACCTCCTGAGCAATTTCTTGCTTCACTTGGTCCGCTATTGCTTTTCCGTCAATTAATTGCATAACCTTTTTATTTACAAAGTTAATAACAGTGTTTATCTTCTGCCAAATTTGAATTTGCCTTGATTCATTGTGACCATGCGCATCATCTTGCGAGTTTCGTCAAACTGCTTAAGAAGGCGGTTCACCTCCTGAATGTTTGTTCCGCTGCCCTTAGCCACACGCTGGCGGCGAGAGCCGTTAAGAATCGCAGGGTTTGAGCGCTCTTCCGGTGTCATTGAGTAGATTATAGCCTCGATGCTCTTGAATGCGTTGTCGTCAATTTCTACATCCTTTAAAGCTTTGCCTACACCTGGAATCATGGAAGCGAGTTCCTTCAAGTTACCCATCTTCTTTATCTGGTGAATCTGGCTGAGGAAATCGTTGAAGTCAAATTGGTTCTTCGCGATTTTCTTCTGCAGACGTTTAGCTTCTGCTTCGTCGAACTGCTCCTGTGCGCGTTCAACCAGCGAAACAACGTCACCCATGCCCAAGATACGGTCGGCCATACGTTCCGGGTGGAACACATCGATAGCCTCCATCTTTTCGCCCGTACCTATAAATTTGATAGGTTTGTTCACGATAGAGCGGATAGAGAGAGCCGCACCGCCTCGTGTGTCACCGTCGAGCTTGGTTAGGACAACACCGTCGAAGTCAAGTCTGTCGTTGAACTCTTTCGCAGTGTTCACAGCGTCCTGACCTGTCATCGAGTCAACAACGAACAAAGTCTCCTGCGGGTCGATTGCAGACTTGATAGCCGATATTTCGTTCATCATCTGCTCGTCAACAGCCAGACGTCCGGCGGTATCGACAATAACCACGTCGTTGCCTTTTGCTTTAGCTTGAGCGATTGCGTTCATCGCAATCTGCACAGGATTGTTGTTGCCTTCTTCAGTATAGACAGTCACACCAATCTGTTCGCCCAAAACTTTAAGCTGCTCTATTGCGGCAGGACGATAAACGTCGCACGCCACAAGAAGCGGGTTCTTGTTCTTTTTTGTTTTGAGCATATTGGCAAGTTTACCGGTAAATGTAGTTTTACCAGAACCCTGCAGACCAGACATCAGAATCACGGCTGGGCTTCCTTTCAGGTTTATGTCTGTGCTGGAGCCGCCCATAAGGAGAGCGAGTTCGTCGTGAACGATTTTCACCATCAGCTGGCTTGGCTTAACTGCGGTAAGCACGTTTTGACCAAGAGCCTTTTCCTTTACCGTTTCGGTAAACTGCTTTGCAATTTTGTAGTTAACGTCAGCATCGAGCAATGCCTTTCTGACGTCTTTCAGCGTCTCCGCAACGTTTATCTCGGTAATTTTTCCTTCACCTTTCAGAATCTTGAAGGATCTTTCCAGTCTTTCTCCTAAATTTTCAAACATATTATGTTATTTTTTTATTATTTTCTCATGCCAAAATCTGCAAAATGCCACGTATGCAGTTTATCTTGCAAAGATAGAAATAATATTGGATTTTAGGCAAAAAAGAGGAGGTATTTTAAATGTGTACGGTTTAAGTTTTTTACAATGCGTACAGTACAAGTACAAGGGAACTTCTAAGTTTCTTATAAAAGAACAAGTGGTTGGCAAATTCAGAACAATTATCTGTGGAGATGGTCTTAAGTCCTGCGCCAATGTAAGGAAGCAAAAGCACAGTGCGGAGTGAAAATAGGTCAAGAAAACTTTTATCCCTCATACAACAAAAGAGGAATTCTCACGAACTCCTCTTTCCAATAATAAATGATATGAAATACAAAGAAAATTCTGAATTATTTGTTCTTAGAAGCGCAAATCTGAGCGTCGATAACAGCGATAGTTGTGATGTTCACAATATCTCTCACTGAGCTTTCGACGTCAAGCACATGAACTGGCTTCTTCAAGCCCATCTGGATAGGACCAACGTTTTCAGCCAAGCCGATTTCAAGCATCATCTTATAAGCGATGTTTGCAGAATTCAAGTTAGGGAATATCAACGTATTAACGTCCATTCCGTCGATTTTGCTGAACGGCATGTGTTCATGACGAAGTTTGCGGTCCAAAGCGAAGTTAACCTGCATTTCGCCGTCAACAAGAACCTCTGGGTGTTCGTTGTGCAGCTTAGACACAGCTTCGTGCACAGTGCAAGGGCTTCCTGTTGTGTCTGCTCCAAAGTTAGAGTAAGACAACATAGCCATCACAGGTTTTTCGTTGAACAATTTTACAGTTTCGTTAGTCAGCAGAGCGATGTCAACCAAAGTGTCTGCCGAAGGTCTGTTGTTCACCAAAGTGTCTGCGAAATAGTAAGTGCCTTTGCTTGTGTTGACAATGTTAAGAGCAGCGATGTGGTTAAGACCGTCGCGTGTTCCGATAATGTCAAGAGCTGGCTTGATAGCGTCAGTATATTTAGTGTAAACGCCAGTTACCATAGCGTCAGCGTCACCAGTTTCGACCATCATTGTTCCGAAGTAGTTTCTGTCGTACATCTTCTCTTTAGCTTCAGAGTAAGTGTAACCCTTGCGAGCCAACTTTTCAGAAACATACTTAGCGTATTTGTTGCGGCGTTCCTCTTCGCGGTCGTGGCGAAGGTTTATGATTTCGATGCCGTCTATATTGATGTTGTTTTCGTTTGCAATCTTAGCGATGCGTTCTTCGTTGCCAAGAAGGATTGGCTTGCAGATTCCGTCCTTTCTTGCGATAGAAGCAGCCTGCAAAGTGTTCACGTTGTTAGCTTCAGTGAACACAACGCGCTTAGGGTCAGCCTTTGCAGTTTCAGTCAAAGAGCCGATCAAAGTGTTGTCCAATCCCATGCGCGCGCGCAATTCTGCTTTGTAGTCATCCCAGTTTTCAATCGGTCTGCGTGCGATACCAGAGTCCATAGCAGCCTTTGCAACTGCAGGAGCCACTGTTTCGAGCAAGCGAGGGTCCAAAGCTGCAGGGATAAGGTATTCGCGGCCGAATTTCATCTTTTTACCGCCGTATGCAATGCTCACCACGTCTGGAACTGGCTGCTTAGCCAAGTCTGCCAACGCATAAACAGCAGCAAGCTTCATCTCTTCGTTGATGCCCTTTGCGCGAGTGTCAAGAGCTCCGCGGAAGATGTAAGGGAAGCCAAGCACGTTGTTAATCTGGTTCGGATAGTCAGAACGTCCAGTACCGAAGATCAAGTCAGGGCGAGAAGCCTTGGCGTCTTCGTAAGAAATTTCAGGATTAGGATTAGCCAAAGCGAAAACAATTGGGTTTTCCGCCATAGACTGAACCATCTCTTTTGTCAAAACGCCAGCCACAGAAAGACCCAAGAACATATCAGCGCCCTTGACAGCCTCTTCCAAAGAGTTGATGTCGCGGGTAGTGACGAATTCCTTCTTGCGTTCGTTCAAGTCTGTACGTTTAGTATTGATGACACCCTTAGAGTCGCACATGATTACATTTTCCTTTCTAGCGCCCAAAGCGATGTAAAGGCGAGTGCACGAGTTTGCTGCCGCTCCGGCTCCGTTCACCACAATCTTGGCGTCCTCTATCTTCTTGCCAGCCAATTCAAGAGCGTTAAGCAAGCCGGCTGCAGAGATGATTGCAGTACCGTGCTGGTCGTCGTGCATCAACGGGATGTCAAGCTCAGCCTTAAGTCTCTCTTCGATTTCAAAACATTCAGGAGCTTTTATGTCTTCAAGGTTGATACCGCCGAAAGTAGGCGCGATAGCCTTAACAGTATCAACGAACTTGTCTATGTTAGTTTCGTTTACTTCGATGTCAAAAACGTCGATGTCTGCAAAAATTTTGAAAAGAAGTCCTTTTCCTTCCATTACGGGCTTGCCGGCTTCAGCTCCGATGTTGCCAAGACCCAAAACCGCGGTTCCGTTAGAAATAACAGCCACCAAGTTGCCTTTTGCAGTGTAATCGTAAGCTTTCTGCTGATCTTTCTGAATTTCCAAACAAGGCTCCGCTACACCTGGCGAGTAAGCCAAAGCTAAGTCTCTTTGTGTTGCAGTCGGTTTTGTAGGAACAACCTGAACTTTACCTGGTCTTCCTTCTGCGTGGTATTTCAACGCATCGGACATCTTTTTTTCGCTCATTTTTTTATATCTTTTAATTGTTCGTCATAAAGAAAGGAAACCGTGTTTTTTCGACTGTTTCCGATACTCTTTCAGTTTGTTGGTGCAAAAGTAATTTATTTTATTCTAAAAAGCGAATAAAAACGTATTTTTATTTGGGTAAAAGTGTTATTTTGTCAGGCGGATGTATGAAAATGACATAAAAATTCATAAATTTGAGTGAATGTTGCACGTTTTTTATAAATATTTACTTTATAAATAGGTATGGATGCGGATAGTTTGTCAAGTTTGCCTTTTTTATAAGTTTGGTCTTTTCTTGCAAAAGAGTTTTTATAGTGTTTCTTTTTGCTCTGTTTTGGGCAAACGGTAAGCTCATACGACTTTCAAAATAATCGGAAATTTAGAATACTGAAGGAATTATTTAAAAATATGTGCCGAAAAAAAGGCTTTGTTAGATTTTATTTGTATTTTCGTGGCTCAAGTCAAAAAAAGTTTGTCTTATTATTTGCGAAACCAATAGATAAGTGTTTTTTTTGATGAGTTTAATGGGGTAACTGTTTGTTGCTTAAGATGTTAAAATGTATTACAAAAATTAAGATTATAATGAAAAGACTGATTTTGGATTTTTTGAGTTTGAGGAAACTGATGTTTCTCTTGGTGTCTCTCTTTGTGGGGCATTTGAAAGCAGGAGTCGCTACGACAGAATTTCAGGCTGTTATTACTATGACAGAAATAATGCAAAGTAATTTTGGCGGAGTTTTGGACTATTACAATGAGTTTCCGGATTCTTGGGTCGAAATATATAATTCAGGTGAAGATGATTTTGATTTGAAAGGTTGTTCTATTGGAGATGCAAACGATATTGATCAGGCTTACACAATTCCCACATCGTGCATAGTTCCTGCCAAGGGATGTTTTCTTATTTTTTGTGACAAGGAGAATAAGCAGCAACACACTCACTTCAGACTGAAGTCAGATGAACCAGGTGCCCTTTATTTATGGGACAGTCAAGGTGTTTTGTTGGATTCTATGCACTATCCGGAAATGATTTCTCCCGAAGTGTCATGGGGTAGGTTGCCCGACGTTTCTGATAGTTTGTCGCATTTCAGAATTGCTACGCCAGGAGAACCTAACAATAATACAAATACGGAAAGAGTGATGAAAAAGGTTGGCTTTTCTGAAAAAGGAGGAGTTAAGAAAGCTCCTTTTTACTTGAAACTAAGTATGAACGAAGATAGCCCTGGTGATGCAGTCATCAGATATACTTTAGACGGAAGTGAGCCAACCTCAACAAGTCCTATCTATGTAGATTCTATCTATATAAGTAACAACACCGTGATTAGGGCAAAACCATTCAGTGATAGCGCTATTAGCAGGATCAGTAAAACTCACTCATACATATTTGACAGAGATGACAAAATGCCGATTATTAGTATTGTTTGTGATTACTCTTACTTGTATGGTCGTGATTTAGGAATTTTGTCGGCTTATACCTCTTATGCTTCGTCTCATCAGGATAATCCTCCATTGCGAAGTTGGATGGGGAGTGAGAATTATTTGTACAATTGGCGTCGTCCTATTAATATAGAGTACTTTTCAAAAGATTCTTTGGTGCCTAATTTTAATCAGTTGTCAGAGACTCGTGTATGTGGTAATGTCTCTCGAACCTATTCTACTAAATCAATGGTGGTTTATGCAAATAAGCGATTCGGGGATAAACATTTTAAAAGAATTTTTTGGAAAAATTTGAAGCCGAATGCAACTAAGCAGAAAAGTATGACGATTCGGACGTCAGACAACGATGGATTGTATGCAATTAATGATATGCTTTCACAAGTTGCAATTGGAAGATTTGCAAGGTATTATGATGTTGATTTTCAAGCACAAAGAAATGTTCAATTGTATTTAAATGGAAAGTTTAAAAGAATCATGCATTTGCAGGAGCGTGATGGAGATGATTTTGTTTGGGCAAATCACAATAAGATTGAGGATATTGAGATTTTGGAGACTTTTGATGGGTTAACTTCGGGAACAATTGATGAGGTGCTGTATCCAAATTTCGCCCATTTTTTAAAGATTTATCAGTCTGCAAGTACTACTTATCAGCAAATGTCAGAGTTGTTGGATATAAATGCTTTTATGAATTTTGTTTCTACGTATGCTTATTTTGCAAATGTTGATTTCCCTTACAACAATGCTGTGGCTTGGTATGATAAACAAGGATCAAAAAAATGGCGTTGGATTATGAAGGATATGGATGCAACCTTCCATGATTGCTATTATAAATACTATAATTTTTTGTTGAGAGTAGAGCCTTTTGAAGAGTGGGGGTGGGCAAATACTCCTGAGGCTTGTGAGATTTATCAGAAAATGTTCTCTTTTGAAAAATTCAAACAACCTTATATTGATAGAACTTGTGTTTTAGCCGGAACTGCTTTTTCAAAAAACACGTTGACATCTCTGTTAGATAGTATTGTTGAGGATATGTCATTGGCGCTGACTGTCGGAGAATTGAGAGATTATGTGGATGAGTTGGAGTTTTTTTATGAATGGAGTGAAGCAAGACATGGATATTATTACTACGATTTAAGTCAATTTTTTGGATTAGGTGATACTACACAATTGACAATTAGGTCGTGTCAAAGTGATTCTATGATTTACTTTAACAATAATCCGTTAATAGAAAATAAGTACGATGGATTCTTTTTTGAAAATAGGGACATTTATTTGACACATAATAATAAACTTGACATTTACGGGCTTGATGAAGTATTAGATACAGATGAAATAAGTTATTTAAACTTGGGGGAAATGGTTAAGACGGAAAATCCTGCAGTTACAAGTTGGACTGTTTCATATGATTTGGATAATCAACGTGTTTTTGAGCATTATGTAAACAAGAATCTTCATTACAAAATTCCGGTTGGAGCAGAGAATGTTTGTATTACTGATGGATATGAAGGAGGTGGCACTACATCAGAATCAATTGTCACAAACCGGTCGTGTGAAAATCTCACGTATATGGTTTATAACGTAGGCGGTCAGTTTGTTGGTAAATTCACATACGCGGAATTGTGTGACTTTAAGCAGAATGATGACGTTAATGTAGTGCTTGTTTTGGATTCTTTGGGCAATAAGGTGTACTCTTTCAAACTGCTTAAAGAATAATTTTCTTAAATTTGTGATTTTGTAAATGCTTAAGTTGTAGTAGAGCTGATTTTGTTGTTCAGATGGCTTTACGAAAAGACAGAGGCTTAAATGGTATCATGATGAAAGAAGTTGAAAAACCAATAGAAAGAAGCGCTTTCCGTCGTTTGTGCGGAAGGGAGTATTATATCTTGAAGAGGAAGTTGCAGTGGCTTTTCTCTCCAACTAAATTTTCAAAGGTAAGGAATGTGGAGTGTCCTCATAAAGTTATTGAGCACAAGTCAATGTTGTTGCGCAAACTGAAGGATGTTGACATGTATCTGCAACATAACAAGATAACGAACCTGAGGCTTGCTATTGCGCCTCTGGATGGTGTGGTAATCCGTCCGGGAGAGACTTTTTCTATCTGGAGGCTGGTGGGCAGACCTTCGGCGCGCAAAGGCTATAAAGAGGGGATGATGATTCATAACGGAAAGGTTAGGACAGGAGTGGGCGGCGGTTTGTGCCAGCTGGGAAATTTGCTCTATTGGATGGTTTTGCATACGCCGCTTACTGTTACAGAGCGTTGGAGGCATAGTTATGACGTGTTTCCGGACTCAAATAGGACTGTGCCTTTTGCTTGTGGGGCGACACTAGCGTACAATTATATAGATTTGCAGTTGAAAAATGAGACGGACATGAATTTTAAAATTAATTTGTGGCTTGATGATGAATATCTGCACGGAACAATTTCGTGCGACTGCGAGAACTGTTTGAGGTACGAGGTCTTTGAGCGTGATCATTGCATAGAGCATCAGTGGTGGGGCGGATATACGCGGCATAATAGAATCTGGCGCAAGATTACTGATTTGAAGACTGGCGAAGAGAGAGAGGAGCTTGTGTCTGAAAACAATGCTATCATGATGTATAACCCTATGATAGACAAATGATTCTTTTGTTTGCTGAACTCGACGTTTTTGTGAAAAAAATATAAAAACGGCTCTTTTTTTGCGGGTTTGTGATATTTTGCATAAATTGCAGCCTCGAAAAGTAAAAAAAAGAAATCAATGCAGCCTTTAGCAGAGAGAATGCGTCCGCAGACGTTGGACGATTACATAGGTCAGAAACATCTGGTGGGAGAAAATTCCGTGCTTCGGAGAATGCTGGAGTCGGGCAGAGTCTCTTCGTTTATATTGTGGGGACCTCCTGGTGTAGGAAAGACAACTTTGGCAAATATCATTGCGAAAAAGCTGGAAGTCCCTTTCTTTACATTGAGCGCCATAAGCTCGGGTGTTAAGGAGGTGCGTGAAGTTATAGAGAAGGCGAAGAACTCACGTTTTTTCAACACGAACAGACCAATTCTTTTTATTGATGAAATTCACCGGTTCTCCAAGTCGCAGCAGGATTCGTTGCTTGGGGCGGTAGAGCAGGGTGTGGTTACGCTCATAGGGGCGACAACGGAAAATCCGTCGTTCGAGGTTATCACGCCGCTGTTGTCGCGCTGTCAGGTGTATGTGTTGAAGTCGTTGGGAAAAGATGATTTGCTTGAACTTGCAAACCATGTGATAACGACTGATGTAGAGCTGAAAAAAAGAAAGGTGAATTTGGTGGAGACGGACTCGTTGCTGCGATTTTCTGGAGGTGATGCAAGAAAGCTGCTCAATATTATAGAACTCGTGGTGAATGCGGAACCTGACGTCGATGTTATTGATATAACGAACGATAAGGTTGTTGAGCGTTTGCAGCAGAACCCTTTGGCTTACGACAAGAAGGGTGAAATGCATTACGATGTGATTTCGGCGTTCATAAAGTCCATCAGAGGCAGCGACCCGGATGCGGCAATATATTGGCTTGCACGTATGGTGGCTGGCGGCGAAGACCCTAAGTTCATTGCGCGTAGACTTGTTATTTCGGCGGCGGAGGACATCGGGCTTGCAAATCCGAACGCTCTGCTGCTTGCCAATGCGTGTTTCGACTCTTTGCAGAAAATAGGCTGGCCGGAAGGGCGGATAATACTTGCCGAGACGGTTGTTTATCTCGCAAGCAGCCCTAAGAGCAACTCGGCGTATAAAGCTATAGGAGAGGCGCTTGCCGTAGTGGAGCAGACTGGCAATTTGCCGGTGCCGCTTCATCTGAGAAACGCGCCTACCAAACTGATGGAGGAGCTGAACTACGGCAAAGGTTACAAGTATTCGCATGATTACGAGGGACATTTTGTAGAGCAGGAGTTTATGCCGAAAGAGGTGATGAACTGCAGATTCTGGCATCCGCAGCCGAACGCGGCTGAACAGCGTACGGCTGAGTTTATGAAAAAGTTATGGGGCGGCAGATATGACGAGTGACGCGCTTCTTTTTAGTCGGCAGAAAAATTTCCGTAGGACGATGACTTGCGGCGAAGTGTGAAAATTGCAGTTTTTTGAGAAAAAAAAACATCAGAAAAACAAATTGTTTTCATTTACTAATTATTTTATTATCTTTGCGACTTAAAATGAGGGGCGTAGCGGATGATGTTGCGCAAATGTATTTCAGTAAGGTGATAAGTTGCTGAAAGTCAATAAGAAATAATTTTAAGTATTATACAGATGAATATTGAAAGAAAAAACATCGACGAAGTAAATGCAATAATCACATTGCACGTTGAGAAGAGCGATTATCAGGAAAAAGTTGAAAAAACTTTGAAAGATTACGCAAAAAAGGCAAATGTTCCGGGTTTCCGTCCAGGTAAGGTTCCGGCTTCTATGATTAAGAAAATGTATGGCAAGCAGGTTTTGGGAGAAACTATCAACCAGGTTCTTGGCGAAAAACTGTATGGTTACATTAAAGATAATGATATTCAGGTTTTGGGAGAGCCGCTTCCTAGCGAAAGCCAGAGCCCTATCAATTTCGACTTGCAGGAAGAGTTTGACTTTGTGTTCGATGTTGCTATTGCTCCTGAGTTCAATGTGGACTTGAACAAGAGAATCTCTGTGCCTCAGTATGAAATTATGGTAGATGACACGATGGTTGACAATGCCGTTAAGTCACATACAGCTCGTTTCGGCGAATACAAGGAAGTGGACGAAGTTGTGGAGACTGACGTTGTTAAGGGTGACATCGTTGAGCTTGTTGACGGCAAGGAAGGCGAATTGAAGGTGGAAAGCGTTGTGCTTTGCCCTAAATATATGAAGAACGAGGAGCAGAAGTCTTTGTTCGCAGGCGCGAAGAAAGGGCAGCCAGTTGTGTTCAACCCTAAGACTGCTTTCGAAAATGAAGCTGAAATAGCATCATTCTTGAAGATGACAAAGGAACAGGCTGCCAATATAACTTCTGATTTCCAGATGACAATTACCGGCATCACTCGTCATGTTGAGGCTGAACTTAATCAGGAACTGTTTGACAAGGCTTTCGGAGAAGGTGTTGTTAAGAGCGAGGAAGAGTTCAAAAACAAAATTAAGGAGGATTTGAAGTCGTCTTTGTCTATCGACAGCGATTATAAATTGCTGCTTGACGTTCGTGACACTTTGGTAAAGAAATTGGACGGACTTGTGTTCCCTGACGATTTCCTTAAACGTTGGGTGCTTGCGACAAATGAAAAGATGACTCAGGAAGATCTTGACAAAAACTACGCTGATATGATTAAAGACCTTAAATGGCACTTGATCAAGGAGAAGATTGTCAAGGCGAATGAAATAAAAGTTAACGACGATGATTTGATGAACTTTGCAAAGAAGGCTGCTAAGGCTCAGTTCGCTCAGTACGGAATGATGTCTATTCCAGAAGAGTACTTGGAAGACTATGCAAAGAATATGCTTAAGAACAAAGATGCGGTTAAGAACATGGTAGATAAAGTGGTGGAAGAGAAGGTTCTTGCTGTAGTTAAGTCGTCAGTCAAGCTCAACTCAAAAGAGGTTTCTTTGGATGAGTTTAACAAAATGTTTGAATAATACCTGATTCTGTAGTCTGATATTTGAATGCAGGTTTTTTAACAGGTAACAAGTCCCCTAGCTGATGCTTGGGGCTTGTTTTTTATGACATCGGGCGAAAATGCAAGTTTTTTATAAAAAAAGTGCTGAAAAATTTGCGTAAAAGAAATATTTGATTAAGTTTGCCTACAGATATTATCGAAACAAAGCGAGTCTGCAAGTTTTGCTTATAGATGATGGGCAGAAATGTAGCAAGATCGCGCAATAAAAAAAGTTTGGAACGTAATGATATTTTTTTTGTTTAGAGTTTGCGTTTCATGATAAATTTCTTAAGTTTGTATTGGATAAAAAGAGATTAAAATGAATAACGATTTTAGAAAATATGCGGTTGGGCATTTGGGTATGAACGGGTTGGCTTTAGACCAGTACACAAGTGTAGTTAATAGTTACATTTCTCCAAGCATTTTGGAGGAACGCCAGCTTAACGTGACCCAGATGGACGTGTTCTCTCGTCTTATGATGGACCGAATTATATTTTTGGGAACTCAGGTGGACGACTATACAGCCAATGTGATTCAGGCACAGCTGCTTTATCTGGACTCTGCAGACCCAGGAAAGGACATCTCAATATATCTGAATTCTCCTGGAGGTTCTGTGTATGCGGGCCTTGGCATTTATGACACAATGCAGTTCATCAGCAGCGACGTGGCTACAATCTGCACCGGAATGGCGGCTTCTATGGCGGCTGTGCTTCTTGTGGCGGGCGCTAACGGAAAACGTTCCGCGCTTAAGCATTCTCGTGTGATGATTCATCAGCCTATGGGCGGCGCGCAGGGGCAGGCGTCTGATATAGAGATTACTGCTCGTGAAATACAAAAACTGAAAAAAGAGCTTTACACTATCATAGCGGAGCATTCAGGAAATCCGTTTGAAAGAATAGAAAAGGATTCGGACAGAGATTACTGGATGACTGCAGAAGAGGCCAAGGCTTACGGCATGATTGACGAAGTTTTGGAGCGTAACAAAAAGTAATAGTATGGCTAAAGTTGAAAAGTGCAGTTTTTGCGGCAGGGCGAAAAAGGAGGTGCCTATTCTGCTTACGGGTATTGATGGCTATATTTGCAGCGACTGTATAGAGCGCGCGGCGGATATGCTTGACGAATTGTTGAAAAATGACAAAAAGAAGGGCGAAGGCGGATTCAACATGAAAAAAAGCGAACTGCCAAAGCCGCTTGAGATAAAAGAATTCCTAGACCAATATGTGATAGGTCAGGATGTGGCGAAAAAAATATTGTCTGTGGCGGTTTATAACCATTACAAAAGATTGATGCAGACTAAGGACGATGATGATGTGGAAATTGAAAAGTCAAACATCATTATGGTCGGTTCTACTGGAACTGGAAAGACTTTGTTGGCCAAAACTATAGCAAAGTTGCTGAAAGTTCCTTTTACGATTGTGGATGCGACGGTTCTGACCGAAGCCGGATATGTGGGAGAGGATATTGAAAGTATCTTGACCCGTCTGCTTCAGGTTGCGGATTACAATGTTGAAGCAGCGCAGCGCGGTATTGTTTTTATTGACGAGATAGACAAAATCGCCCGCAAAAGCGACAATCCGTCCATCACGAGGGATGTCAGCGGCGAAGGTGTTCAGCAAGGTTTGCTGAAACTGCTGGAGGGCTCTGTGGTTAATGTGCCGCCGCAAGGCGGGCGCAAGCACCCGGACCAGAAAATGATACCGGTTGACACGAAGAACATTCTCTTTATCTGCGGTGGCGCGTTTGACGGAATAGAACGCAGGATAGCGAACAGATTGAACACTAAAGTTGTTGGTTATGCGGCGTCTAAGGATATGGAACGTATCGACACTGCAAATCTGTTGCAGTACGTTACTCCGCAAGACTTGAAGTCGTTCGGGCTGATTCCGGAAATTATAGGAAGGCTTCCGATGCTTTCTTACTTGAATCCGTTGGACCGCGAGGCGTTAAGGAGAATTTTGACGGAACCTAAAAACTCTATCATTAAGCAGTATGTGAAACTGTTTGCAATGGACGGCATAGAGCTGACGTTTGACGAGGAGGTGTTCGAGTTTGTAGTTGACACAGCTGTCGAGTTCAAACTTGGTGCGAGAGGTCTAAGGTCTATTGTGGAGATGATAATGATTGATGTAATGTTTGAAATGCCTTCTGCAAAGGACAAAAAGTTGCATATAACGTTGGAGTATGCAAAAAGCAAACTTCAGAAGGTTAATCTTGAAAGGCTGAAAGTGGCTTGATGTGTGGGCTGTTGAATCTTGAGATTCATAGATGGGTCGCTTTCGGGTATGGTTTTATTTGCTTTTCAGTTAAAAGAAACATGTATTCTTATGATTATAAAAGGAAAAGAACTAAGCGAACATTTGAAGTTGCATTTTGGCTTTGATTCGTTCAAAGGCAACCAGGAGGCGATTATCACAAGTGTGCTGGAACAGAAGGACACGTTTGTGCTTATGCCGACCGGTGGGGGCAAGTCGCTGTGCTACCAGCTTCCGTCTTTGTTGATGGACGGCACGGCGGTGGTGATTTCGCCTCTTATTGCCCTGATGAAGAATCAGGTTGACGCAATGAGAAGTTTCAGCACGGAAGAGGGTGTGGCTCACTTTATGAACTCGTCGCTCACAAAGCAGGCTATCGAGAACGTGAAGTCAGATGTCTTGTCTGGTAAAACAAAGCTTCTTTATGTTGCTCCGGAGTCTTTGACTAAAGAGGAGAATGTGGCGTTCTTCAAACAGGTGAAGATTTCTTTTTATGCAATAGACGAGGCTCATTGTATATCGGAATGGGGACATGATTTCAGACCTGAGTACAGAAGAATCCGTCCTATCATAACGAGTATAGGGCAGAAGGCGTCAATTATAGCGCTGACGGCCACTGCTACGCCTAAGGTGCAGCATGATATACAGAAAAATCTTGGAATGACGGAAGCTTGTGTGTTCAAGTCTTCTTTTAACCGTCCTAATTTATATTATGAGGTGCGCCCGAAGACTGACAACGTCGAGAAGGACATAATTAAGTATATAAAGTCGCAGGAAGGCAAGTCCGGCATCATCTACTGCCTGAGCAGAAAGAAGGTGGAGGAGCTGGCGGAGATGCTCCGTGTGAACGGAATCAACGCGCTTGCCTACCATGCCGGTATGGACAGTACCACACGTTCCGGAAACCAGGACAGCTTTTTGCTGGAAAAGGTTGAGGTTATCGTGGCTACCATAGCTTTTGGCATGGGTATCGACAAACCTGATGTGCGTTACGTGATACATTATGATATACCGAAAAGTCTGGAAGGCTATTATCAGGAAACTGGACGCGCAGGCAGAGATGGCGGAGAGGGGCAGTGCATCGCTTTCTATTCTAACAAGGACTTGCAGAAGCTGGAGAAGTTTATGCAAGGGAAACCTTTGGCGGAACAGGAGATAGGCAAGCAGCTGCTTCAGGAAACTGCCGGTTATGCAGAGTCTTCCGTATGCCGAAGAAAAGTGCTGCTGCACTATTTCGGCGAAGAATATAAGGAATGTAATTGTGGTAATTGTGATAATTGTTTAAATCCGAAAAAACAGGTGGAAGGGAAAGAGTTGTTGTGTACGGTTTTAGAAACCATCATAGCATTGAAAGAAAAGTTTAAGACCGAACATGTGATTGACGTTGTTATGGGTAATGAAACGTCTGATGTTAAGTCTTATGGTCATGATGAAGAGATTGAGACTTTTGGGGAAGGAAAGGACGAAAGTGAACGTACTTGGCAAAATGTGATTCAGCAGGCTATGATATCCGGATACATATCGAAGGATATAGAGAATTACGGAGTGCTGAAGGTTACGAAGGCCGGAAAGGACTTCCTGAATAAACCGAAGTCGTTTATTGTTGCGAAAGAGAGCGAAGAGGACGAGGAGGTGGAAGAAGTGCAGATTAAGGGTGGCGGCTCATGCGCTGTCGATCCGGAACTGTTTGCAATTCTTAAAGACTTGCGCAAAAAGCTTTCTAAGAAGTTGGAGTTGCCTCCTTTCGTGATATTTCAGGACCCGTCGCTGGAGGCGATGGCCACAACTTATCCGATCACAATAGAGGAACTTCAGAATATACCGGGTGTCGGAGCTGGAAAAGCGAAGAAGTTTGGCGAAGAGTTTGTCAAGGTTATTCGCACTCATGTTCAGGAAAATGAGATTGTGCGTCCGGAGGATATGCGCGTGCGTTCTGTTGCCAACAAGTCGAAACTGAAGGTGTCTATAGTGCAGGCTATTGACCGTAAAGTGGAACTGGATGTGCTGGCGGAGTCTAAGGGCTTGGACTTTAGCGAATTGTTGGATGAAATAGAGGCTATTGTTTATTCCGGAACTAAGATTAACATCAATTATTTCCTTGTCCAGATTATGGATGATGACCGTATAGACGATATCTTCTCTTATTTCAAGGATGAGGCTGAGTCTGACGATATTGAGACTGCCATAAACGAGCTGGGCTCTGATTATACTGAAGAGGAAATCCGTTTGGTGAGAATTAAGTTCCTGTCCGAAATGGGTAACTAAAAATTGCAGATGAGTGGGCTGGATGTTTTGTCTGGCCCCTTCGTCTGTATGTTTAATTTTAAGTTTATTTTATATAATGAAACCGACATTATTGGTGCTTGCGGCTGGCATGGGAAGCCGTTACGGCAAACTTAAGCAGCTTGATGGCGTTGGACCTAATGGCGAGACCATTATGGACTATTCTATTTATGACGCTGTCAGAGCCGGATTCGGCAAGGTGGTGTTTGTTATAAGACACGCTTTTGAAAGTGACTTTAGAGAAAAGGTGCTTGAAAAATATAGGGAGCATATAGATGTTGATGTTGTGTTCCAGGAGTTGGATTCTTTGCCGGAGGGGTTCTCTTTAAATCCTGAACGTGTGAAGCCTTGGGGTACAAATCATGCTATCCTTGTGGGTAAGGACAAGGTGGACACTCCGTTCGCTGTTATTAACGCAGACGACTTTTATGGCAAGGAGAGTTTTGAAATCCTTGCAGATGCGCTGAAGAAGATGGAGGGCAAGAACAATGAGTATTGCATGGTCGGTTATCGTTTGGGAAACACTTTGTCTGACAGCGGACATGTGTCGCGCGGTGTGTGCAGCATGGACGAAAATCGTCATCTGACAACTGTTGTCGAACATTACGAAGTGCAACGTCAGGGCGATAAGGTTGTGCATAAGGATCAGAAGACCGGAGAGTTTTGCACTATTGACGAGAATCTTCCTGTATCTATGAATATGTGGGGCTTCACCCCTGACTATTTTGTTCATTCGGAAGAGGATTTCAAAGTGTTCTTGACGGAAAATGAAAACAATATAAAGTCAGAATACGGCATCCCTACGATGGTTAATCGTCTTATTCAGGAAAATCGCTCTACAATAGAGGTTCTTGACACTCCGTGCAAATGGTTTGGCGTGACTTATCAGGAGGACCGTCCGACTGTTGTGGCGAAGATAGAGAGTTTGATAAGTGAAAATGTTTATCCGTCAAAGTTGTTCTGATGAAGAAGAAAGTTTTAGTAACAGGAGGAACTGGCTACATTGGTTCGCACACAGTAGTGGAACTTATGAACGCTGGCTTCACGCCGATTATAGTTGACAATCTGTCTAATTCAAACATATCGGTTCTTGAGGGTATAAAGAAAATTACGGGAATAGAGCCTATCTTTGAAAATATAGAT
This sequence comes from Paludibacteraceae bacterium, assembly GCA_017632345.1. Taxonomy (GTDB): domain Bacteria; phylum Bacteroidota; class Bacteroidia; order Bacteroidales; family Paludibacteraceae; genus RGIG9379. Next base: position 25,532 of record JAGBRL010000020.1, on the reverse strand, counting down.
TGTAAAGATTATATAGCGCTTGATCGTTTCTTTGAGAAGTATCAGGGAATAGAGGCGATAATTAATTTTGCAGCGAGCAAGGCTGTTGGTGAGTCTGTGGAGAAGCCGCTTCTTTATTATCGGAATAATCTGATGTCGTTGGTTAATCTGTTGGAACTGATGCCTAAGCATGGTATTAATAACATAGTGTTTTCTTCGTCTTGCACTGTCTATGGACAGCCTGATGTGTTGCCGGTTACGGAACAGTCGCCAATAAAGCCTGCCACATCACCGTACGGAAGCACTAAACAGATGAGCGAAACTATTATTGCAGATACTGTCTATGCCTACTCTAATTTGAAGGCGATATTGTTGCGATATTTCAACCCGATAGGTGCGCATCCGAGCGGAGAGATTGGTGAACTGCCTAATGGTATTCCAAACAATTTGCTGCCTTATGTGACTCAGACAGCTCGAGGCTTGCGTGAAAAACTTAGGGTTTTTGGAGATGACTATAATACGGAGGACGGGTCTTGTATTCGTGATTTCATCAATGTGGTCGATCTGGCTAAAGCGCATGTTGTTGCGGTGAAAAGGATGTTGGAGAATAAAAGCGAGAAGCCTGTCGAAATATTTAACTTAGGAACAGGACGCGGGGTTTCAGTCTTTGAACTGGTTTCTGCTTTTGAAAAGGCTACCGGCGTCAAAGTGCCGTTTGAGGTTGCTCCAAGGCGAGATGGTGATATAGAGAAGGTTTGGGCGGATACGTCGTATGCAAACGAGGTGCTTGGCTGGAAGGCTCAGGAAACTTTGGAAAATACTTTGCGCTCGGCTTGGAACTGGGAGCAGAAACTGATGAGCAGGGACGGAAATTCTTAAGGGCGGTACCGATAAATCGCATTTTGTGAGTTCCATTCTAAATGTCTCGTCGGGTGCATTTGAACTATTGTTGTCTTTGCTGTATTGCGAATATAATCCGAATATAGATTTTTTCATAAAAGTTCAGTTGAGGCGTCGTGTTTGGCGGCGCCTCAGCATTTTTGTTAAGGGAGCAAGATTTGCGGTCTGAGAAAGAAATAATTTTGCTGTTTTCGAAAAGTATAAAAGTAGATTCCTTGTCAAATTTTTTGTTCTTTCGTTTTTGTTTGTTAAGTTTGTGAATAAGGAAGGAGGAGCGCGTATGGAATTTACAAATCACAATAATGAAGTCAGTTATAATCAAGAGAAAAAAGATAAGAGGGAATGGGCTATAATGCGTCTGTTTCAGTCTAATTTTCCGTCGTTTCCGATAGGGCGACTGGAAAAGTCGGAGCGTCCGGACTTCTTATTATATGCAAAAAAAAGATTGATAGGCATAGAACTGACAGAGCTCAAATATGAGCGGAAGGACCTAGAGTTTAACTTGCGGGCGCATGAAGATTATCTTAGCGAAATAATGAGCGGAGCGCAGGAAATTTTTGAGAAGCAGTCTGACCAGATACTTGTGGTGGATGTCCATTTCAAAAACGAATTGGGTCCGTCTGTGGCAATGCCGAGAGATCAGAAGTCTTGTTTGATAAAGCAGGGCTTCATAGAGCGCATAGCTCGCATAGTCATGGATAATGTGCCAGAATCAACAGGAACGAAATATGTGATAGACAGAATGTCGAAGTACGGAGACTTGAATTTGCCGTCAAAAATAGAGGAGATTCATGTGCAGAATGTGACAGGACGTATGACGGAGGGGCTTTGGTATGCAGGTATATCCACGAAGGTGAAGCCGCTTTCAGTGCAGAGCGTGTCGCAGAGAATCGAGGCGAAGAACGAAAAGCTCAGATGTTATAACCCCGATTGTTCGGAGGATTGGCTGATTATTATACAGAATAGTTTTCTGATGTCGAGTTTTTATGACCCGAACACGGCAAGAGAGGCTTTGCAGCATCGCTATTACAGCGAATTTGACAGAGTTTTTGTGTTTGAGCGTAGCGAAGGTCAGGTGACTGAATTGAAGCTTAGGGTAGAAAAAAGTTGCAAGTGATTGAACTTGTGAATGTTGAAGCCGAGAGAAGAGGCTGTTTGTGAGATTATAATAAGTTTGGCGCGGTTTGTGTACTATTAAAAATGAAAGGAACAAACTAAAAAAATGGAAATTATGAAAATGAACAAATTTATAGGAATTTTAGCTATGATAATAGCTATGTCCGCAGCAAGTGATTTGGTGGCGCAGGGCAGAAGAGACTCTAGAACAGATGCCGTTCGCAGTTCAAGCACGACAAAGTCGGGTGGACGAGCTGTTTCTACAAACGAAAACAGAAACGTGCAGCCCGCAAAGCCAGCGCCAGCAGCAAAACCTGCATCTAAGCCAGCGCCGGCTCCAAAGGTGAATTCTGCAGTAAAGAAGAGAGGGGATGTGCATACGTCAACGAAAAATAAGAATCTGAAGCCTAAGCATATAGCTCCAAGTGCTAATTACCATAAAATGCCGGTAAGAGGTGCTGCGGTTTCAAAGTCGAAAGCTGTGAAAAAGGCTCAGGTTATAAAGCATCATTCGGGTATGTATTATTACAAGAAGGGGGTGTATTACAAGTTGGTTGGCGACAAGTACATAGTGTCTCGTCCGCCAATGGGAGCAAGGGTGTCTGTGTTGCCTGAACCTCGTGTGCTTTGGGTTGCAAATCGTCAGTATCACTACTATTACGGAACGTTTTATGTTATGAGAGGCAATGAGTACGAGGTTGTAGCACCTCCGGTAGGCGCTATAGTGGAGAGCATTCCGGAAGGTTATGAAAAGCTGGAAATAGACGGAAATACTTACTATATAGTAGATGGAGTGCAGTACAAAGCTGTGGTCTATGATGGTGAGATTTGGTATGAAGTGATAAAGGTAGACTAAATTTACAAATTTGCATAAAGGCTGTGTCGGACGGTGGTTCGACACAGTTTTTTTTTGAGTCGCTTTTACATAAAATAGTCTGGACTGAATATAAAACGAAGAACTAAGCAGGTAAAATGAAGAAAAGTCCAAAAAAAACGCAACTTTCTTTTGTATCTTGTTAAAAAAATATTACTTTAGCATACTTTGAATAGATTGTACGTGCTTTGTTCGGCAGAGAAGTACGATTGAAAGGAGGTCATAAATAGGGCGTCAGCCAGAAAAAATAGTAAAGAACCGAAAATTTTAAATGTAGCCGGTACAGGGGACGGGTTACGTTTAGAGTGAAAAAAATATAATAATATGAAGCGACTATTACCTAACATAGAGATGAAACGAATAATTGTAACCATTCTTGCGTTGTTGATGATGGCTGGAGGGGCGTATGCATATGAACCTTCAGGAGGGGGAGATGGAAGGACTGCTAAAACTCCATATGTAATATTAACACCGGAAGATTTGTTGTTGTTGTCAACTGATTATTCTTCAGATAATGATTTGAAAGGCAGTTATAAATACTTTGAATTGGGGGCTGATATAGACATGAGTGAAGTGGATGGTTTTATTCCAATAGGGGGGTATTCTTATACTGAGATTGCTCCGGGTATGAGTTTGGTTAACGTTAATGAACAACTTGCGTTTGTTGGTTCTTTTGATGGGAAAGGTCATACGATAAAAAATTTATCATACAAAGTTACAGCGACATGGAAAGGGAACCTGGCTTTAGGATTGTTTGGAATAGTCGGTAAGCTGAATAGCACCTCTGAAATTAAAAATTTAACGCTGGAAAACATAACAGTGCCAAAAGTGTCAAAAGGAGTGTATGTTGGGGGACTTATAGGTAGGGCATATAATGGAACACTGAGTGTTAGCAATTGTCATGTCAAAAATAGTAGCCTAGAAGCTTTTACAGCTGGTAGTGCAGTAATGGGTGAAGTTGCAATGGGAGGTTTGGTTGGTTATGCGAAGGATATGATATTGACAATTACAGGATGTACGGTTGAAGGCGTAGATTTAACAGGGTCAAACTTTTCGGTTGGAGGTGTTGTTGGTTTGGGTGGTATCGGGTTGCAGTTGAACCATTCTTATTTTTCAGGGGAAATTACGACTAAATGTAATTCCGGTACAGGTGGTTTAGTAGGACGCTTATTTGGAGGAAAGGTGGAAAATTGTGGAGCTGCAGGTGTGATTTCTGCAGATGGCACTGAAAAAGCAGATAACATAAAACAGATAGGTGGCTTAATAGGGTATTTGGAAAAAGATGGTGCCAGTGTGAAAAATTGTTTTTCTTCAGTTAACGTGAAGGCTTTTAGTGAGGTTGGAGGGCTGGTTGGTTGGGCAAAAGATATAACAACGATAGAAAATTGTTATAGTGTAGGGAAATTAAGTAAAAGAAAATCTGAATATGGTGTGGAAAAAGTTAATACGGCTGTGGGATTTTTAGATGAGGGTCCTGTTGTCAAGAATGTCTATGCGCAAGAAGATGTGTTGTTGGATGGTATTATAGGCAGTGGCGATGGCTATGCGGGAGATCCTCACCCTCAGCTTTACATGCAGTCAGGTTGTTTCGCAGAGTATATGAATAACAAGGTTGGCGAGATTGTTTGGTATGAAGATGTTGATGGTGTGAATGATGGTTACCCTATTCCTGCAGGGCTTAAGATCTCTGCAAACTCGGGTTCAGGAAGTGCACCGTCTTGTCACCCTATTGTACGTACGGATAGCGTGTCCGGTGTAGGAAGCTCAAGTGCAAAGGCTCATGGGTCGTTTGCATTTTTCTCGAATCCCGACCAGCCTATAGTTGACGGGGACTATGGATTTGAGGTGTCTAAAAAAGGTGTTGGGGTTTGGAGAAAGTTTCCTCATGGCGAGAAGGTGTCGGAAAAGGATAAATTAGTGTCTGTGTCAGGAAGCATAACAGGCCTTGAGTCTGAAACTTCCTATGAGTTGAGGGCGTTTGTTATTTACGAAGGAAAAACTTACTATGGTAAAATTATAGAGTTTAACACTTCGGGCAGAGAAGCAAATTCCGAAGGCTTTTATGAAATCTGGAGTCGGGAGGACATGGAATGGCTTGCGGACTGTGCATCAAAAGGAGTTACCAAAGGTAAGAAATATAAGTTGATGAATGATATTACAGACTCTGTGCGAACTATAATTGGGACGGAAGCAAAACCTTTTGAAGGTCTGTTTCAAGGAGGCGGACATTGTGTAACGGTAGCCATTAATATGCCGAACGAGGCGAATGTAGGTGTATTTGGTGTTGTGTCTAGTGAAGCCAATGAGAGCATTCTTGATTTGTCGGTGCGTGGATATGTGAACGGAGGTACTAATGCGGGAGCTGTGTGCGGAAATTTGAAGAGCAATTCTGCTATAGTAGGTTGTTGTAATGCAGCTACCGTCAGAGGCACTAACGCAGGAGGTATAGTAGGAACGATAAGCGATAAAAATACGGAGATTAAGTTTTGTGTCAATATCGGAGAAATTTCAGGAACAGAAAAGGCTGGAGGTATTGCGTGTTGGCAAGGTAAGATTGTCAGTTGTTTAAGTTCTGGATATGTGCATAGCGGCAAATTTGCATATGGTATAGCAGGAGGGGGAGATGCTCGTGAGTGTGTGAGTGCAGGACATGTGAAAGGTGAAGAAGAGTCTGTGATGATAGGACCTTCAAAGGGTTCTAATATGTACGATAAGCAAATGTACTATGGAAGGAGTGCCTCAGGAGCTTCAGAAAAAACATTTGAAGAAATGCAGGAATGGACCCATCCGGATTGGTTCTCTAATAGCGGTTATTATCCAGTTCCTAAGCGAGTGAAGGATAACGTAATCGCAAAGTTGGCGGCGGTGCCAGTGGTGTTTACAGAGGGTGGAGACCTTATATCAAGTGTGTCAGATTCGATTTTGCTGAAGGACAAGTGTTTTAGCGGAGAGAGTGTTGCATGGAGTTATGATGATGAAGCGACTAGTGCTCTGTTCGAAAAGGGAGATGATGCAACTTATTATATACCAAAGAAGAAGGGCGAGAGTATATTTACATTGTCTTGTTCTGGACTGGAGAGACGTATTCCGTTTAAAGTTACGGATTCGTATTTTTCAGGAGGATTGGGTACGGAAGAAAAACCGTACTTGATATCAACTAAGGAGGATATGGAAGAGTTGGCAAGGCGTGTAGAAGAGAATAAAAAGGGCTCAGCAACGTCAAATTGGAGTGCCGGCAAATATTTCATAGTAACAGATGATATTGACGGAGTGACTACTGTGGTTGGGACTGGAGAAAAAGCTTTTGAAGGTGTGTTTGACGGAAATGAACACGTTATATCATTGAATATAAAATCAGACAAGAGCAATGTGGGTATGTTTGGCTGCGTTGACGGAGGCATTGTGCATGAGGTGTCTGTGACAGGTACAGTGTCGGGAACTGATAATGTAGGAGCTATTTGCGGTTACTTGAAGGACGGCTCGATAAGGATGGTGTCAAACTCGGCAAATGTGACAGGAAAGATCACTGTGGGGGGTATTTGTGGTAATTCGTCGGGAAGTTTGGTGGGCGTTACGAATATAGCTGTGGTTTCTGGTGTGAATTATGTTGGCGGACTTTGCGGAGTTTCCGAAGACTCTTTGTGTGTTTGTATGAATTCGGGAATCGTTAAAGGTAAAGAGTTTGTAGGAGGTATATCAGGAAAGCATCAGAGCGGGGTAGTACGTTCTATTCTTAGCGTAGGTCAGGTTCAAGGAGACAAAAAAACTGACGCTGTGTCTCCAGTAGATATGAATGATATAGATATTGTTTTGTGTGACGAACAATTGGTGACAGTCGGAGCAGTTTCTGAAAGTAAAATAAAATTCCAAAAGACGGAAGAAATAAAGTTGAATTACTTGACGGAAGAAGCAGGAGCTAGTTGGAGAGGAGCCGGTGGGGTGGCTAATTATGGATATCCGCGTGTGAACTTTGAATCAGACATAAATGAATTGGCGCAGATGACTGTCATACTTGATGCAGAAAATGAGGTGGACAATGTGACTAGAAGTTTTAAAGTATCTGTGCGAGACGGTTTTGCGTGGAGTTCGGAAAATGGAAAGGTGAGCATAAATGAAAACGGAGAAGTTAGTCTAGTTGGAGTGGGTGAAGATGTGCTTGTTGTGTCGAAGGGTAACATGACAAAGCGTATAGAGATAAATATACAATGTCTTCCGTTTAAAGGTCATGTTCTTAACTTGGATAGTTGCGGAAGTGTTACTTATAAAGGGAAAAAGTATACAGAAGACAGATCATTTGAAGATGTTATAACAGGGGAGTCTTATTGTGACACGTTTGCAACTGTAAATATTAAAGTTCGTAAAACATACGCAGTCGATACGCTTGTGGCTGGTTGTGGTTCAGTTAGCGTTGATGGAGAAGTGTACGATAAAGACACAACAATCACTCTTATGAAAGAAACTGTTGAAGGTTGCGACAGCATAGTAAATGTGACTGTAAATGTGTTTAAGCCTTTAATGGACACGTTGGCGCGGACTGTTTGTGACAAGTATGTGTATGAGTATTTTGATAAATCAACGATTGTGATAACTCAAGATACGTTGTTTAATGATACAATAAGGAAGAAGGATTTTGAATTTGAGTGTGACAGTATTATAAGGACTGTAAGTGTAAATATCGGAGCTAAGGATACGACTATAAATTTATTTGGATGCAATAAGCTAACAATAGGAGATCAGACGTTTGAAAAGGATACAGTGCTGTATGATTCATTAAAGACTGCTTCTGGTTGCGATAGTGTTGTTATACGTAATATAGATGTGTATAAAACAAAGGTATATACTATAGAAGAAAGTGGGTGTGATTCAGTAGTTGTGCGTTCAGAGGTAAAAGACAGAACTTTGTATATTACAAAGGATAGTGTAGAGATTTTCAGTGATACGTTGTTGTCAAAGGTTACGGGGTGTGATTCTGTTATTTATATTTATAAATTAAAGGTAAAGGGACATGATACTCCGGAAGAGTTAAAAGTTCCTATTGATACGAGTGGTTGTGATACAGTCTTCTTTGAAGGTAGGGGGCATACAAAGTCTCGGGTAATACGGCAAAATTTAACTAATATATCAGGTTGTGATAGTTCTATCGTTGTGAATATAACAGTTCACAAATCGGTGTTTGAAGACAGCGTGATTCATGCTTGCGACTCGTTGCTTTATGTTACTAAAACAGGTGAGGAGATATGGTTCAAGGAATCAACAACGTATTCCGATAGGCTGAAGGGGGTTGTTCCGGTATGTGGCTGTGACAGTGTCTGGAATGTTGAGATTAACATACACAAAACTTTGCGTGTCGATTCGACCTTAAAGGATTGCGATTCTGTGGTCTATGTGAAAGATGAAGAGTCTATGGTCTTTTACAAAGACACTGTTTTCATGGATACTATAAAGTCAAGATGTGGACTTTGTGATTGTGACAGCGTTATCAGAAAGATGAATATAATTGTTAGCAAGTCAACTCCGGCTGAATATGTTGAGACGAGGGTGCTTGTTGGTTGCGACTCGCTTCTGTTTGAAAGTGAAATGGACGGTGTGGCCCCTGTCATGGTATATTCTGATACAATGATGTACGACACATTGGTAAATGTCTTTGGTTGTGACAGTATTGTTCCTGTCAGCATAAAGATAAATCTTTCTTCGGACACAAATACGGTTTTAATTCATGCTTGTGATTCGTTAGTGTACAAGACGTCAGACGGTTTTGAAAATGTGATAAAGAGAGACCAGGAGTTGCTCGACAATTTGAAGAATGTGGCTGGCTGCGATAGCGTAGTGCTGCTTGATGTCCGCATTCATAAGGTTAAGTTCAGAGAAGAGGCTTTCAACGGATGTGATTCTGTTGTTTATGAAAGGTTGAACGGCGAACATTTTGCAATTAAAAAGGATACTGTGTTTAATGACACGTTAAAGAGCGAAGTTTGTGATTGCGACAGCTTAATTAGGGAAGTGTCTGTGCATGTGTCATATTCAACACCTGCGTCGGAGATTGAGACTGTTGTTATTAATGGATGCGACTCTTTGGTGTATAAGAATTACAAGGGAGAGGAGCTTGTCTTCAGAACATCGACGATGTATATGGATTCGATGGTCAACTCGTCAGGCTGCGACAGTATAGTGCCGGTGCAGATAAATATTTCGGCTTCGTCTCAGGTAACAAATAAGAAAGTGTACGCCTGTGAGAAGTTTGAGTATGTGTCGGCATCTGGAATGCAGTATCGTATAACCGAAGGGACATCGACGGTAAAAGATACATTGGTAAATAAGGCGGGTTGTGATAGTGTTGTGGTTATGGATGTGAGGGTTGTCAAGGTGGCAGTCGAAACGCCTGAGCCTATTGTTGGATGCGACGTTGTTTCTTATACATATTTCAGCGGTGAAGAGAGGAATTTTGTGAGAGACACTATGTTCTATGATGTGCTTAAGAGCAAGGAGTGCGACTGCGATAGTGTCAAAAGAGTTGTTTCTATAAAAGTGAACAACGCAACACCTGCAGAAAGCATAGACACTGTTTATGTAAAGGGTTGCTCGTCTGTTACTTACAAAGATGTAGAATACACAGAGTCTGTTATTCTGCATGATTCGTTGCATAATGTTTACGGATGTGACAGTGTTGTTCCTGTCCGTATAGACGTATTGAAGGAGTCTAAGAGGAAGATTTTCGAGGAAGCGTGCGTCTCTTATCGTTATGTGAATGCAAATAATGAAATACATATCTTTACGAAAGATACTGTTTTCACAGACAATACCTTCAAGAATAGTGTGGGCTGTGACAGTGTCATTGTTTTGGACGTGAAGGTGGTGCCGCAGAAGTATGATTCGTTGAAGTATGTGGCTTGCGGAAGTTTGTCGTTGGGAGACAGTGTATATACGGAAAGCACTTCGTGGAAAGTGGTGCCAAACGATCCGTGCGACCCTATCAAGGTTTATATTATCACTATAAATCCGGTTTACGAGGATTCTGTGAAACTTGAAGGTTGCAGCATCGTTGAGTATAAGGACCAGACGTTTACTAAGGATACTGCTTTTGTGGAAAGCAACACTTCAATTTTAGGCTGCGACAGTATTATTTATGTGGATATCACGGTGCATCAGCCGGCTTTGAAGACACTTTATAAGTCTAGTTGCGAGTTTGTTGAGCATGAGGGTATTATTTATACGGAAAGCACAGAGGTTGAGGATACTTACATTAACGAGTTTGGTTGTGTAAGTCCGTTGAAGGTTGTCATAGAAGTTTTGCCGCCGTTGTACGGAGTGGACCGCAAGGTCGGTTGCGGAAGCGTGTGGTTCAAAGACTCGCTTTATACAGAGTCAACTTTGGTTATGGATACTCTTGCCAGCAGCGTGACTGGTTGTGACAGTATTGTTGAAGTCTCGATTGATGTTTATCGTCCGGTTAGGACTGTTATCGAGATAGACAGTTGCAATCAGCTTACTTACAAAGGTGTCGTTTATACAGAAACTACATTCCTTGAGCCTGACACGTTAGAGACAGTTTATGGTTGCGACAGTATTGTAGAGGTGCATCTGTTGGTGAGACGTTGTTTCCCTTATCCTATCGTGGTCAATAAGTACAATTGGATTTTGCTTTGCAATAACACGCTGATGGAAAAGGATTTTGAGTACAAGGCGTATCAGTGGTACAAAGATGACCAGATTGTTCTTGGCGCGACTAAGTCTTATTATACAGAAAACAAGGAATTGGACGGATGTTATCAGGTTGGCGTGACTCTTGCGAATGACACGGTGCTGTTGTCCGAAAAGGTTTGCATAGATGCGGAACATAAGTTTGAATTGTATCCAAATCCTGTGAATAGAGGACATAGCGTTTATATCAAATGCGGATTTGACAAGTCCGAACTTGAAGGAGCAAGGGTAGAGGTGTTCAATCCGCTTGGTATAAGGGTGCGAAATGAAAGAGCTCGCTTTAATGAAAATGATGAGATTGTGGTTTCTCCGATGACAGAGAGCGGAACTTATTATGTGAAGATTACAGTTTCTGCAGATATGGCCTTTGGAGCAAGATTCATTGTTAAATAAGATGATTTGATTGGTATTTAAATGTTGAGGCTTTTTGACATAAGGGGTTATTGGATTGTGAGGCTTTTTTTGCTGCTTTTTGTCATGCTCTCGTTTGATGTGTCTGACGTGTCGGCTCAGATGTCGGAGCGGCAGAGACGGAGGGCGGACAAGCAGATGCAGAAGGCGGCCAGGGCTAAGGTGGTGTCGTTCTCGCAGTCGAAGGTGAAGAGGAAAAATAATATGTACACAGGCAAACACGCTTGGTGGCTTAATTATGATTTCTTCCCTTCGATGGATAAGCTTTTCCCGGATACATTAGGCAAACCGTTTGCTCGTCATCGCTTTTCTGCAATGGTCAGTGCAGGAAAATCAGGGTTCTTTTTTGACAGCCCTGGCGTGAAGCATGAATTAGGTACAGGTATAGGGGTTGGCGCTCGTTATTCATACTATTTTACGCATTATGCCGGTGTGCGTTCCGGTATTGACGTGGTTCGTTCTTCTTGTTCTTTTTCGATGAACGGGGAAATAGAGGATTACTATGTGTCGGTGGATGATGAGGGCGATTTTTACAAGTATGACTACAGACTTGCCAATGTTCATGAGGATGTGTCTTATTACCAAATGGAGTTCCCTGTCCAGGCTTTGTTTCAGTTTGGCGGCTTTGTGGTGGGCTTGGGCGCTAAGGTGGGCATGCCGCTTAAAGTTGACTATTCTCAGACAATAGAGAACCTTAAAACCTCTGCATATTATCCGGAGTACGATGTGTTTGTAGATGATGCTAAAGTGATTGGGTGCGGAGAGTTCTCCGAACTTAAAAACGATGGCTATTATTCAGTGACGCCTCTTTTTGTAATGTTGTCGGGCGATTTGGAATATCAGCTGGTGCTGAAGTCGAAAAATAGCGTAGGTATAGGTGTTTATGCAGATTATACAGTGAAGGGTATTAATCTGAAGAACCGTAATGATTTTGATTATTTGCCGGAAGGCGCCGACCGCTCGTCTATAAAGGGGGCTGTGGTTTCACGTTCTTTTGATGTCCCTGTTTCTATAGATGCGCAAAGTTTGCTTTCTAGCACGAGCAACAGGACAGGGAAACGCATCTTAGGCGAAACTAAGTGCATGAGTTTTGGTGTGCGACTGACTTATAATTTCAATCGCAGCTTTTATGTTAAAAAGCGAAAGGGTATAGTTAAATTCGAAGAGTAAATAAAGGCTATTTCTATAAATTAGAATCTCTCGTGGGTTCTTGGTCGTTTTGACCTGATTTTATAGAAATAGCCTTGATAGTTTTTGTTGTTATTCAACAATGATGTCTAATCCGTCAAAGTCGATCACCGCATTGTCGTCAATTGCAACCGTGCCGGCTTTTTTGATGACAACCTTAGTGCCAGGGTTGTTCTTTGCAGTCTCCTTTGCACATGACGCTACGCAGAAATCGTAGCATAGTCCGACCAGATGTACCTCCTTTACGTTAACGCATTCGGTCAGCACGTCTATGCCATATTCTTCAGTATCTTGCTTGCAGCCTTTGTTTATTGTAATTGCTCTTACGTTCATGTTGCTGAAGTCAGAGTCTATCTCGGCTCCGAACTCGCCTTCTACGCAATGGCTAGGCCAAGGTCCGCCTTGCTCTTTGAAAGAGCAGTGGTTTGCCGGATGCCAGTCCTTTGTGAATACGATTCGGTCATAGTTCTCTTTTCGGATAAGTTCCATTATATTCTTTTTGGCAATGGACCATTTTTCTACGCCGACACCAAGACTGCCGTCAATGAAGTCGTTCTGAGCGTCAACGATAGCCAGAACCTTTTGTGAAGGGACGAAGCATGGCAAGTTAAGCAGTTTGCATTTCCAGCTGATACCGTTAATCTTATTTTTTATTTTAGCCGCAATTTCAGGTTCAACATCGTTGTATAAGCCTCTTGACACCTTTTCTATATCTGCATAAGAGAAACCGAGATTGTCTTCGTCAGTCTTTCCGCACATGCCGTCAGACGGCACTTTCCTTACCAAATCTTCAGGCAGCCCGAGTTCAATGCCGAGGTTGACAACATCGCTCACGTACAGATTAGCCAATGGTGCAAAGTCGCCTGCTCCATCGCCCCAGATAGTGAAGTATCCGATTAGTCTTTCAGACAAGTTGCCGTTGTTAGAGATGCGGCAATTCCCAATAAGAGCTGCAACGCCGTAAAGGGTTGTCATTCTCAGCCTTGAAGGAGTGTTTGTCTTGAACTGCGAGCTTAATTCGCAGCCTGTTTTAGAACTGATTTCCTGAGCAAGAGCGTCATAGCCTTCTTTCAAGTTTATCTCGTAACTTTTGATGCCGAGGAAGTCGCAGACACGTTTTGAATCGGCAATGTCAGTCTGCACGCCGTTAGGCATAAGCACGCCTACTACACGGTCTTTGCCAAGAGCCTCGACACACACTGCAGCGACAACAGTGCTGTCTTTGCCGCCGCTGATACCTATGAGGGCTTTGGTTTCACTGTCTCCATTTTTAGCGAAGTAGTCTTTGACCCAAGCCACTATTTCGTCCTTTATTTTTTTCATAATAATAAAATTCTTGAAGGATTTAAAGCCTTCTGGATTTACAATCATTTAATTAACCCTAAATAGATGGCACGTTCCCATGCGAATCTCATCATAACGTTGTAGTTGTCAGCCGAGACGATGTTGCCCATCTTTTCAGCCGAGACAATTTCGGATTCAAGAAACTCGTCTTCGTCCGGATTGTTAGTTCCGTATCCGTTTATGACAGCGAAGTAGCAAGTCATCTTGTTGTCCATGAATGCCGGGTTTGGGCAGGCTGAGTATAGCTCAGTCAGACTGACGATGTTTTCGCAGTCTATTCCCAGTTCTTCCTTCAGTTCCCGTCTAAGAGCCTGAAGCGCGCTCTCGCCGTCGTCCACCATTCCGGACGGGAACTCGACGACCTCCTGGTTTATGCCGTGACGGAACAGTTTAACCATCAGAAACTCGTTCGGCTTATCTTCAAACTGAACAATAGCGCATACCCAGTCCGGCGCCTTCATGGATACATATTTGCGCTCAGTGCCGCTGGGGTCGGTTTTTCTCGTGCTGCAGAACTTTCCGATAGGAGTGCTGAGCAGAGTTTCAGTTTCGTTTATTATCCATTTGTTCATAACATGAGTTTTATCAGTACATTTCAGCATGATTCATTCTCCAGTCTATAGACCTTTGCAAATAATCTACATAATCAGGATCTTTGCACATTCCTTTGCCAGGCGTGTCAGAGATTTTAGCTACGTCGCCGCCGTTGCAGCACGTTGTTTTCATTACTATATTGAGAGGCGGGACATCAGTGTCGTTAGCAAGATAAGTACCTATTCCGAAAGCAACTTTCGCTTTGCCGTCAAAATAACGTTTCAGTTTTGTTGCCTTTTCAAAATTGAGGCTGTCGCTGAAAAGCAAAGTTTTAGTCAAAGGGTCGATGCCCAGATTTTTATAATGCTCGATCATTTTGTCGCCCCAAACGAACGGGTCGCCAGAGTCGTGCCTCACTCCGCTGAACACAGTGGCAAACTCTTCGTCAAAATCACGCAAGAAGCAGTCTGTTGTAATAGTGTCGGTCAGCACAGTTCCGTTTTGAACCTTAAATTCATTCACCCAAGCGCGCATTGCGTATAGGTTTGAATAAGCAGGATTTATGGCCCTGTTTCCTTGTCCGACGCACATAATCCACTCGTGAGCCATTGTGCCCACTGGCATCAGTCCGTGTTTTTTTGCGAGATATACGTTGCTTGTGCCCACAAACGTTGATTTGCTGTCGATTTTTGCCTCTTTCAGTTTTTTTACAGCCATCTCCTGGCATTCGGCAGAAAGTCTGCGTCGCAGCCCAAATTCAGAGAACGAACTTAGTTCATAGATGTTTTGCTCAAGATTTGCAACTTTGGCATTCAGTTTTGTCTCGAACTGAGCAAGAAGTTCGTCGTAGTTGTAAGCATATTTGAAATACACCTCGTTGACTATGGCGAGAGTTGGAATTTCGTACATGCTCGTGTTGAGCCAAGTACCTTTGGCTTCGATGCTTAGCCCGCATTCCGCATTGTCAGTTATTTCAAACTCTTCGTACCTTGGGTGCCATATTCGCAGAAAATCTATGTAAGAGTCTTTTATCCAGCCCTTTTTTGTGATGTTTCCGTTTTTGTTTCTCTTTACACCTATGTTGCGCAGATACTCAAGTTCGTCTTCTGTGAATCGCAATTTGCAATATTCTGACAGCTGATGTTTTATTTCGGCAACCATTTCAGTGGTGAACTTCACATCTTTGTTTCTGCATTTAAAAGACCATGTGGTTTTGAAACTTGGAAACTGATGAAATATAGCCTGGCCCATAGAAAATTTGTATAGGTCAGTTTCTAACAGAGATGTCATAATTTTTTCCATAAGCCTTAATTTTTATTATTTGTGTCAAAAATACAAGTTTTATTTTAAATAACAAAATCCAAATGTGTTTTTTTTGAAATTTCTGTAAATGAACCCCAACGGGAAACTCTAAAAATTTATGTTGTCTTAAAACATTACGGCTTTTTCATCTAAAATCAATGATTCAAGAGATCCTTTGTACAGCCTTTTGGGCGGAGAGGAAACAAAACGGAAAGTCTGAATATCTAAAGAAAAAGCCGTGTTAAAACACATTATTTTTTCAGCAAGTCCATAGCACTTTTCTTGTTTTTGTCAAACGTGAAGTGTTCAGACAGCATTTCATAATTTTCCTTGTCTAATATGTAAGGGCTCATTATTTTCAGAACTTCGAGCTTGTCATCGTCGAAAGTGAACAACTTTAGCAAAGAGAGCACTTGTCTGCAAACGAAATAGTTGTCTATGCAGCCTACCTCTATAAGTGCGAGTTTGCAATCTTTGAAAGAGGCGTCCTTAACCTTGTCTGTGATAATTGCAAATTTTTCGTCTTGCAAAGGAAACAGTTTGACGTGTTCTCTTCTGTGGTTATCTCTTCTGTGGTCGTCTCTTCTATGGTCATCTCTGTGCATGTCCCTTTTTCTGTGCTGCACATTTGTCATAGAGTCATTTTGAGTCTGAGCGCACAAGTCAGAACCGAAACCAAGAGCAGTGGCGATAATCAGCGCAGCGCCGTATCTTTTAAAATTTTTAGCATTCATATTTATTGTTTTTTTAGTTCATTTTTCAAAAATTTGCCAGTAATGCTTTCTGGACAATTAACAATTTCTTCTGGAGTTCCTGCGCACAAAAGTTGTCCGCCGTCGCGTCCGCCGTTTGGGCCTATGTCTATTATATAGTCTGCCACCTTAATGACGTCAAGGTTGTGCTCTATCACAATAACGGAGTTACCTTTGTCCACAAGTTTATTCAGCACGTCGAGCAAGATTCTGATATCTTCGAAGTGCAGACCCGTTGTAGGTTCGTCAAGTATGTAGAGAGTCTTGCCTGTGTCCTTTTTCATAAGTTCGGTGGCAAGTTTGATTCTTTGGCTTTCACCGCCGGAAAGAGTGGTGGAGCTTTGCCCTAATTTAATGTATCCCAAGCCCACGCTTTGCAGCGTTTTCACTTTGTGATAAATGGTCGGGATATTTTCAAAAAACTCAACAGCCTGATTTATTGTCAGGTCGAGCACATCTGCGATAGACTTGCCTTTGTATCGTATTTCGAGAGTTTCGCGGTTATATCTTTTTCCGTGGCACTCTTCGCAAGGCACGTACACGTCGGGCAGGAAGTTCATCTCTATTGTTTTGTAGCCGTTTCCGCTGCATGTTTCGCAGCGTCCGCCTTTCACGTTAAAAGAGAACCGTCCGGGCTTGTAACCGCGCATTTTCGACTCCGGAAGAGATACGAACAAGGAGCGTATGTCGCTGAAAAGATTAGTGTACGTCGCAGGGTTTGAGCGCGGAGTGCGTCCGATTGGCGACTGGTCCACGTTTATGACCTTGTCTATGTTCTCGATGCCTTCTATTGAGCTGTAAGGTAGCGGGTCTTGCAGCGACCTGTAGAAGTGCTGGCTCAGTATAGGCTGGAGCGTGTCGTTTATTAGTGAAGACTTGCCGCTGCCCGAAACGCCGGTGACGCATATCATCTTGCCCAAAGGAAACGTCACGTCCACATTTTTTAGGTTGTTGCCTCTTGCTCCTTTCAGACTTATGAACAGGCCGTTGCCCTCCCTTTTCACCTTTGGGATTTCTATATTTCGCTTTCCGTTGAGATAGTCTGCCGTTACGGTTGATGTTTTCAGCATCTCTTTGGGGGTGCCGGCAAACACAACCTCTCCGCCGTGCCGACCAGCGTGCGGGCCCATATCTACAATGTAGTCTGCCTCTAACATCATGTCCTTGTCATGTTCCACAACTATGATGGAGTTGCCTATGTCGCGCAGCTGCTTCAAGGAGTTTATCAGCTTCACGTTGTCGCGTTGGTGCAAACCGATGCTCGGCTCGTCCAGGATGTACAGCACATTCACAAGCTGTGAGCCTACCTGAGTTGCGAGCCTGATGCGCTGGCTTTCTCCGCCGGACAGAGTCACAGATGTGCGGTTAAGCGACAAGTAGTCCAGCCCTACATCCAAAAGGAAACCAAGCCTGGAGCGTATTTCTTTTAATATTTCAGAGGCGATTTTAGCTTGTTTCTTAGACATCTTTTGCTCAACAGTGTCAACCCACTCTTTCAGCTCCGAAAGGTCCATGTTTGAGAGTTCCGCGATGTTTTTTCCGTCAATACGGAAGTGCAGAGCCTCCTTTTTCAGACGCTGTCCGTTGCATTCCGGACAGGTTGCGACTTTGCTGAATTGGTTGGCCCATTTTTGTGCGGTAGCAGAGGCTTCGCTGTCTTGCTGCATTTCGATGTAATGCAACACACCTTCGAAAGAAAGTATAAGATTGGAAGCACCTAACGCTCCGTTTTTCATGAGCATCTTCTCGTCTGTACCGTTGAGGATAGCGTCCAGAGCTTCTTCCGGAATCTCCTTGATAGGTGTTTTTAGAGAAAAGCCGTATTTCTCTGCGATTGTCTCCAATTGCCAGAATATCAAAGAGTTCTTGTATTTTCCGAGAGGAATGATTCCGCCAGAATAGATGCTTTCGTCTCTATTTGGAATTATTTTGTCAAAATCTATTTCGTTTACAATTCCGAGTCCCTTGCATTTTGGACAGGCTCCGTGCGGTGAGTTGAAAGAGAAATGGTGCGGCGCAGGGTCAGAGTACGCGATGCCGGAAGTAGGGCACATCAGCAGTCGGCTGAAGTGGCGCACAGAACCGTCGTCCTTCTTTGCTATGATGATGGAGCCGCTCCCCTGTTTCATCGCAATCTGTACAGACTCTTTGATGCGCTGGGCGTTCTTTTCTGAAATCACAAGTTTGTCAATGACAACTTCTATGTCGTGATTTTTATATCGGTCAAGCTTCATGCCGTGCACAATCTCGCGCATTTCGCCGTCAACTCGCACGTTGAGATATCCCTTTTTTCTTACGTGTTCGAACAGCTCCTTGTAATGACCTTTTCTGGCACGAACCAGCGGAGCGAGGATAAAGACAGCCTCCCCGTTGTAGTTTTCGTGGATGAGCTTCAGTATTTGCTCTTCGGTGTATTTCACCATCTTCTCTCCGGTCACGTAGGAGTGAGCGTCGCCGGCACGAGCGAAGAGCAGTCGCAGAAAGTCGTAAACCTCTGTGGTAGTGCCTACCGTGGAGCGCGGGTTCTTGTTTGTCGTCTTTTGCTCAATAGATATAACCGGGCTGAGTCCGGTGATTTTGTCAACGTCAGGACGTTCTAAGTTGCCAAGGAAATTGCGGGCGTAAGCCGAAAAGGTCTCTATGTAGCGGCGTTGCCCTTCCGCAAAAATGGTGTCGAACGCAAGCGACGATTTGCCGCTTCCGCTAAGCCCCGTTATCACTGTCATTTTATTTCGAGGTATGCTCACGTCCACATTTTTAAGGTTGTGAACACGCGCTCCAAGCACCTCAATCTGTTCAGTTTCTAAAAAATCTTTACTCATCTTCCGATGTCAATTCTACGTTAATGGCGTTCGGCAGCAGCGTCTCTGATATTTGCTTGCTCGCTCCGGACTCTGTGCTGCAAGGAGTTTTTTGTACTCCATTGCTCCAACTCCTTATTATTCTGCGAAGATAGTGATTTTAATTAAGGTGTTAATTATAAAGGATGTGTTTATTTGCAAAATGAAGTGATTTTTCATTAAGGTTTTTTGATGTTTTTTTATTTTTGCGAAAATTTAATGTCTTTCGTATGAAAAGGGTAATCATTTACATGCTTTTCTCTCTTCTTTTTGCAAATGGAGTCCATGCTACAGTACAAATGAGAGACACGCTGATTGTCGAAGGGAAAAAGTATTTGCTGGATCAAACGTCTAATTCGCTGATTGTGGATTTTGGCAGGATAAATGGCTTGTACTGTCTATGTCCTTTTGTATGGACCGGGCTTTATAGAGGGGCGGTGGCTACATGGAAGGTGGAGAATGATTCTTTGTATCTGGTGTCGATAGATAGATATGCGGTCCGTTCCCCCTGCAAAGAGACGATTGACAGTTTGTCCGCATCGCTCAAGTCCAAGCCGTGCACATTTTTCACAGGAGTTTTGAGTGCCGTGGAAGAGAGATACTCAGACTGCTCGTATCTTTTTGAAATAGAAAAGGGCAGGGTTGTGCGGCGTAGCGAGGGTTGTGTTTCTGCACGTGATTTTTCGGGGAAATCATCTCCTTTGTGTGTCAGGAGCGAAATTTATGAGTCGCTATTTTATCGTTCAAAAACAAATGAGCTGGACGGCAAGAAGTTTGTTTGGCAGGCGACAGGAGAACCACTGTTCTTGATGAAGGATAGAAATCAGTTTAGCCGGTTTTGCATTGATCATGAGATATACCGTTATACGGCAGTGTGGGAAAAGAAAAATAATATGTTTTACTTGGCAGATATAAAATTATACGACAAAGAGGGAAACGAAACGTTGGGCAGCAAGGTTGGCTTGAATGAAAAAATGGAGCCTGCCACATCTTTGAATGGTCTGTTTCTGGTTTGTGAGAAGGTGTGGGCTCCTGTCGTTTTAGGGTATTCTTATGAGGTGTATCTTGTTGAAAACGGACGGATAAAGGAGGAGTTTAAGGTGAAAAAGCACGACAAGGTGTTGGACGAACGTTTGGACAGTTTGCTAAAGCTGTATAAAGTGCGATATTGGAAGGGTTTTAGAGAGTTTATGTCTGAAGAGGTTTCTGAAGAGAATCATAGGTAGAGATAATTTAGAAAAGCGTCCGGGACTAATTTCAGAGTGTGAAATTTTCAAAATGTAATTTATGAATTTTGCTTCGAATTTAGCTGACAAATGCGGCGTGTTGATTTGCAAATCGTAAATTATTAAAGTTGCCTGCAAATGATTCGTTAGTTTTTTTATCAAACTCGTATCTTTTTCTTAAATTTGTCGAAAAATTACAAAAGTATGGATTTCCAGAATGTTTACATATCGGACGATATAGTTTCGGACTTGCGTCGAGAGTGTTCGGGGTGGAGTGCTGATTCTGTATTTATCCTTGTTGATGAAAACACTAAGGGGCTTTGTCTGCCAAAGATAAAAGCTGACGATTTTTTCAAAGATGTAAAGGTTGTTGAGATTAAGGCTAATGATGACCATAAGTCGCTGGAGGCTCTTGCTTCTGTGTGGACATTTCTTTGCAATAACGGGGCTTCGCGCAAGTCGCTCATGATTAATGTGGGCGGCGGAATGGTGACCGACCTTGGCGGATTTGCAGCTTCGACATTCAAACGCGGAATGGAGTACATAAACGTTCCGACAACTCTGCTCGGCGCTGTGGATGCGGCGGTAGGCGGAAAGACTGGCATCAACTTTAATGGTTTGAAGAACGAGATTGGAGTGATTAATCCGTCCAAGTCTGTTGTTATCGACGTTAATTTTTTCAAGACGCTGGACAGAGAGAATTTTCTTTCCGGGTATGCGGAGATGATTAAGCACGGTCTTATTTCTAATGATGCTGTTTGGAGAAATATTTTGGCGTTTGATTTGCATGATATTGATTATCAGAAACTACCTCATCTTCTTAAAGAGTCTATAAATGTGAAGGAAATGATCGTGGAGAAAGATCCTTATGAGATGAATGTGCGTAAGTCGCTGAATCTTGGACATACTGTAGGGCATGCTTTTGAAAGCTACGCGATGCAGTCAAAGGCGGTGCTTCACGGCTATGCGGTTGCGTGGGGACTGATTGCGGAACTCTACCTCTCTTACAAAAAGTGCGGTTTCCCGAGCTCTGTGCTCCAGCAGGCTGTAGGGCTTATAAAGTCAAATTACGGAGTGCTGAACATCTCTTGCAAACAGTACGAGCTGCTATATGAGCTGATGACGCACGACAAAAAGAATGAAGGCGACGGACGTATCTTGTTTACTTTGCTGAAAGATGTTGGTGAGGTGGAAATCAATGTAAATGTTGAAAAGAAAGATATTTTTGAGGCGTTGGATTTTTATCGGGACTCCGTAGGTTTGTAATTTGAATAAAGTAATTTTTTTTTGTAACGTGCAATACATTGTAAATTATAGCAATAGACTTTCAGGAGTGAGCAAACAGCCTCTTCCTGCGTCTAAAAGCATAAGTAACAGAATTTTGATAATGAATGCGTTGGCTAATGGTGGCGGACGTGTTTCTAACTTGGCAAAGTGCGACGACACGGATGTGCTTGTCGCTGCGCTTAGCGCGGATGATTCTGTTTTTGATATTGGCGCGGCTGGAACTGCAATGCGTTTCTTGTCGGCCTTCCTTGCAAACAGGGAGGGCGAGTGGGTAACAACCGGCAGCACACGCATGAAGGAGCGTCCAATACGTATCCTTGTAGATGCTCTGAATTCTGTTGGTGCAGATGTTTCGTATTTGGAGAAAGATGGTTTTCCGCCGCTGAAAATATCGGGCAAGCCTCTCGACGGAGGCGTGATTGAACTCGACGGAGGCGTGAGCAGCCAGTATATATCGGCGCTTTTGATGATTGCTCCGGTCATGAAAAACGGCCTTGTGTTGCGTCTGACTGGAAACATTATATCAAAGCCCTACATAAAGATGACTTTGAGCCTGATGAGGCAGTTCGGTATAGAGTCTTCCTGGACTGGCAATGAAATAAAGGTCGAAAAGCAAGATTATAAACCGATAGATTTCATGGTTGAGTCGGACTGGTCTGCTTCGTCATATTGGTTTCAGATTTGCGCTTTGGCGGAAGGTTCTGCAGAGATTCTTCTTCCGGGGCTTTTTTGCGATAGTGTGCAGGGCGACTCTGCGGTTGTGAATATATTTGAAAATCTTGGTGTTTCTTCCGTCTTCGAAAAAGATGGTTTGCTTCTGAAAAGAGACAGAAAGGTTGTCAAGTTTTTGGAATATGATTTTGTTGAGCAGCCGGACTTGGCTCAGACTGTCGTGGCTGCTTGCTGCGCTCTGGGCGTGACGTTCAATTTTGAAGGATTGCAGAGTTTGAAGATTAAGGAGACTGACCGAATTGTGGCGCTTATTGCGGAACTTCGCAAGTTCGGGTATGTACTTTTTGAACCGAAAGAGGGTGCCTTGGCTTGGAGCGGAGAGCGTTGCGAGGCTGATGATAAGCCGGTGGTGATGACTTATAAAGACCATCGCATGGCTATGGCTTTTGCTCCTCTTGCTGTTAAGTTTGGAGAAGTGAGGATAGACGACCCCGCTGTGGTGTCGAAGTCTTATCCTGAGTATTGGACTCATCTGAAGGACTTTGGGTTTGATTTGACTGAGGTGTGAGTATGGCGTATTTGTGTAATGACGAATTGCGGTTGCGGCAGCTTGAGCCGGGCGACTTGGGTTTTCTCTATAGGTGGGAGAATGACCCGCTGCTGTGGGGTGTGAGCGAATTTGTTGCTCCGTATTCGCAAAATGCTCTAAAGGCATATATAGAAAATGAGCTGAAAGGCATTTTTGTCACTGGGCAGCTGAGGCTGATGATTGAACTGAAAGGGTCTGATGAGGTTGTAGGTACGATAGATCTGTTTGATTTTGACCCTATGAGCAAACGTGCCGGTGTAGGGGTTTTTGTCGTGCCTGACTTTCAGCGAAGAGGTTTGGCTTCAGCCGCGTTGAGTCTGCTCGTTGATTATGTCTTTGGGCATCTGAATCTTCGGCAGCTGCATTGTAAGATAGATGTGGATAATGTGGCGAGCCTGAAACTGTTTGAACGCGCAGGCTTTGAACGTGCTGGAGTGCTGAAGGACTGGGTTTGGGCTGACGGATGTTTCAGGTCTGTCGCGGTGTATCAGTTGATAAATATAAAAGAAGATAAAGTGTAATTTTTTTTCAGATAAAATTATGGTGGAGACTCCTATAAATTATGAGGTGGTTAAATCTGTTATAGACAGCTTTAATCTTCCGGACTTTAACAAGGCGACTATACGTGAGATTGTCGCTATAACTAACAAGATAGAGTCGCTTACTGGCGATAAATTTGTGCGCATGGAGATGGGCGTTCCGGGACTGAAACCTTCGGATATCGGTGTGAACGCAGAGATTGATGCTCTTAAAAATGGTGTGGCTCAGATATATCCTATGCTCGACGGTCATCCGGACTTGAAGAATGAGTCTTCTCGTTTTGTGAAGGCTTTTATCGATGTTGATGTGGAACCGCAGGGGTGTGTGCCTGTATCCGGCTCTATGCAGGGTACTTACGCGTCGTTCCTTGTTTCTGGCCAGTGCGACCCTAAGAAGGACACTGTGCTTTTCATAGATCCGGGTTTCCCTGTGCAGAAGAATCAGCTCACAGTGCTTGGTCTGAAGTGCAAGTCGTTTGACATGTTTGAGTTTAGAGGCCAGAAACTTATAGACAAGATTGAGTCTTATCTGAAGGAGGGGAATATCTGCAATATCATTTATTCAAATCCGAACAACCCGGCTTGGGTTTGCCTTACTGATGATGAGCTGAAAGGTATTGGCGAACTTGCAACCAAGTATGATGTTATTGTTATGGAAGACTTGGCTTATTTTGCGATGGACTTCCGCAAGGATTTGAGCAAACCGTTCGAGGCTCCGTTCCAGCCGTCGGTTGCTAAATATACAGATAACTACGTGTTGCTGATTTCTGGTTCTAAGGCGTTTAGCTATGCTGGTCAGCGTATTGGGGTTGTTGCTATTTCTGACAAGCTTTATAACCGTGTTTTTGACGGGCTGAAGGAACGCTATGGTATAGGCGAGTTTGGTAAGGTGTTTGTGAACCGTGTGCTTTATTGCTTGTCTTCAGGTACGGCTCACTCTGTTCAGTATGCTCTTGCAGCTATGATGAAGGCGGCTAGCGACGGCAAGTTTGACTTTGTGGAAGGTGTGAAGGAGTACGGCAGAAGGGCTAAGAGACTGAAGGAGATTTTCCTTGCGAATGGTTTTGAAATTCTTTATGATAAGGATTTGGATGTGCCTGTGGGCGATGGCTTTTACTTCACTATAAGCTATCCGGGAATGACTGGAGGCGAGCTGATGAAGGAACTGCTGTTCTACGGTGTCAGCGCAATCTCTTTGCAGACTACCGGCAGTTTGCAGGAGGGTCTGCGTGCTTGCACTTCGTTTATCAAGGAGCACCAGTATGCAGAATTGGAGACTAGACTAAAGGCTTTCAAGGCTAATCATTGATAATTGGCAGATGTGAAATAAGGCGTGTCAGATTGCGATATTGTATTTCTGGCACGTTTTTCTGTTTTCTATTGTTGCGTAAGGAAAGATAGCCGGCCCGTATCCTTGTCAAAAATCAAAAAATGTACTACCTTTGCGGCAGATTAACACAACAAAAAAAGTATTATGTGCATACCTGGAACGGCGCTCAGCCGCTACATAAATTTCTATACGGATTTCGCCTTCAAGAAGTTTTTCGGAACGGAGACGAACAAGGACCTGCTGATCAGTTTCCTGAACGCCCTGCTCGCTCTTGATGGCGACAGGGAGATTGCGGACCTCACATATTTTAACACGGAAAGGCTTGGCTTCAGCAATAACGAGCGCCGCGCGGTTTATGATGTCTATTGCCAGACAAAGAACGGCGAGCGTTTTATCGTTGAGATGCAGAAGGCGAAGCAGGACAATTTCAGAGACCGTGCCCTTTACTATTCGTCGTTCGCCATTCAGGAGCAGGGACAGAAGGGGTCAAAGGGGAGCGTCTCGTGGAACTACAAGCTGTCTCCGGTCTATGTGGTTGGCATTCTAGACTTTATGATGGACGAGTCTCCGGAAAAGTCGGGCAGGGTGATTACCAAGGTCGGGCTGAAGGACGAGGATAACGATGTTTTTAACGAAAATCTGAACTTCATCTTTATAGAGATGCCCAAATTCAGGAAGGAGGAGTCGGAGCTGGACACCTTCATAGACAAATGGCTCTACGTGATCAAGAACCTGCACAGGCTGCAGGACAAGCCCGCCGCTCTGACGGAGGGCATCTTTAAGAAATTCTTTGATGTTGCTGAGATTGCCGCGTTTTCGGAGACCGAGCGCTATGACTACGAGGAGAACCTTAAGAATTACCTCGACTGGTTTAACGTCATGCTCACGGCAAAGAACGAAGGCATCGCCGAAGGTTGGGAAGAGGGCAGAGCGAAAGGTTTAGCCGAGGGT
>JAGBRL010000019.1 GCA_017632345.1 Paludibacteraceae bacterium | reverse complement strand
AAGGTAGGGTTTTTTTAAATTTTTATTTTAACAAGTCTGAAAAGAGATAGTATCATACTCAAAACTCATAAAACATGAATTGGATAGAAATAGCAGGAAGGTTATTTGAAATAGGTCGTTCATCTTTTAAAGATGAAATTCAGCCCGATTCTCCTACCCCCAAGCACCAAATGACTCGCCGAGACGTGGAGGAGTATGTGCCTAAGGGTAATGGTGGCATCAATAAGGAGGGGCGTACCATTAAAGAGATATGCAAACAGCCGGTGCCGGATAAGTTGCTGAATGTGAATTTCATTATGAAAAACTTGGGTATTAAAGACCGTAAATTGGCTCAGCGCATTAGTGATGATTTCAGGAAATGGACGTCAAAAGATGCTCCTATGCCAAGCAAGGATGGCTATGTTAATTTCAGCAGCGTGGAGCATCCTTTGTTTAAGGTGAAACTGCCAGATACTAAAGAGGGGTTGCTGAAAGAGGCTCGTAAATTCAGACCGGAGGCTACATTAGATGACCTGAATGCGACCGATGTCAGACGCGTGAGTTATAGTAAAATGAGAAGACAAATAGCCAATCACTACGGCATTTCGGAAGGAAAAGCTGGCAAATTAATTGGTAAAATGGATTGCGTTATTCACGAGACAACAGAAGGGTTCGCCACCATCGTGCCTAATAACCTCCACCGCTGTAAAGATCTTTACAGCCACAAAGGCTATGTCTCCAAAATGATGATGGAAGAGATGGATGAGGCTCTGATTGAAAAGAGCTTAAAGAAGAGCGGAATATGAAAATTTGTCACCAAGGCAACTTGTTCGAGATGTTTTTGAAGCGCATTTTGATTATATAAAGTCAGCTTTGAGTAAAAGCCTATTGGTAGTGCAGGAGCCTGTCAATAGGCTTTCTTAATGTTATACTGTCTCTTTCTATGAGTGGCGCGGGGCGTCCTGCGTTCCATTATTCAGATTATCCATTGCAGGATTAACATATACTTTAATATCAAACAGTTGTCAGAATATGCTGAAAGAGACGGTCATATTACAGGTTATTGCGGGGCAGTAAGAGTATTTGATGTATGATGTTTTCCCTGCTTGAATTTGCCAATCTTTGCATTTCGTCTAAATTTATCTCCGTCGAGACAATGACTTTCTATGCAGGAGCGGCCTAATACTTGAATTTTGCAAGCCTTCGGCTGCCTTTTTATTGCTATTGAAGCTCTTTTCGGACAACTTTTTTCAAAAAAATATAAAAAAACACGCTGTCAGTTGTGTGTTTTGTCGTTTATATTTTATAATTTTGCAGAGTTTTTAAATGTTCATACGAAAGTGGGAAACTTTGAGATTTATGACATACCGCTGAAAGAACTGTCTGAAGGCACTCATGAATATGAGTTTTTGCTTGACGACAAATTCTTCGAGGAGCTTGAAGGTCCGGAAATCGGCAAGGGAAATGTGGAGGCGTTCGTTTCTGTGAAAAAGACGGCTCATGCGTTCGAGATTGACTTTGACTTGCAAGGCTCCATAACGATTCAGTGCGACAGATGTCTGGACGATATGAATCTTGACGTTGACTGCGAAGAGCGGTTTCTTGTGAAGTTCGGAGACGAGTACTCCGAGGAGGAGGGCAACCTTATAGTTGTGCCCGAGGCTGAGGGGGCTATAAACCTTGCGTGGTATCTTTATGAATGTATCGCGCTGCGCATCCCGATAAGGCACGTGCACCCGGCTGGCGAATGCAACGAGGCTATGGTGGCAAAGCTGAGAAACCACATCGCAACGTCGGCAGACGACGATGAACTTTATGACAACGGCGAGGACGAGGAGGATTTGACGCCTCTGGACAGCGAGGAGAAAGCGATTGACCCGCGCTGGGAAGGACTCAGAAAATTAATTGACAATAACTAATTAAATTATTTAATAAAATGGCACATCCGAAGCGAAGACAATCTAAGTCAAGATCAGCGAAGAGAAGAACTCATTACAAGGCAGTTACGCCAACTTTGGCAGTTTGCTCAAACTGCGGTGCATTGCACGTTTACCACACTGTTTGCGGTGAATGTGGATTCTACCGTGGAAAGGTGGCTATTGAAAAGCCTGAAGCAGTTTAATCTTGCGCTACATTTTTCGAAATGTAAAGGAAATATATTGCCCTAAGAAGCATTTTTTAGGGCATATTTCGTTTTTTCACTTGTCATTTGACGTGAAGTTCCTGCGGGAATTTCTGATTTAAAGATATTCGGAATGGGAAAAATTAATGCGGTAATAAAAGGTATTGGAGCGTATCTTCCAGAGTATGTGCTCACGAATGACGAGCTGAGCCGTATGGTCGATACTTCTGACGAATGGATCATGTCCAGAATCGGGATCAAGGAGCGTCGCATATTGAAAGACCCAAACCTTGGTTCTTCTTACATGGGCACCAAGGCGGTCGAAGAGCTGTTCGCCAAGACTGGCGTCAATCCGGACGAAATCGAGGCTGTGTTCTGCGCCACATCTACTCCGGACCACTTGTTCCCTGCCACTGCCGCGAAAATATGCAACAACGTAGGCATCAAGAACGCCTTTGCGTATGACATCGAAGTGGCTTGCGCCGGCTTTATGTCTGCTCTTTATTCTGCCACCAACCATATCGAGTCTGGCAGACATAAGAAGATTATTGTCGTGGCTTCTGAAAAAATGTCTTTCATGGTTGACTACACAGACCGCACTACTTGCCCGCTGTTTGGCGACGGCGCCGCTGCTGTTCTTGTGGAGGCGACCGAAGAGGAGGTTGGAGTGCGTGACATTATTCTGCGCACCGACGGCAGCGGCTGGTCTCATCTGCAAATGAAGGCCGGCGGTTCTGTTTGCCCTGCTTCGCACGAAACTATCGACAATCATTGGCACTATGTGTATCAGGAAGGTCAGGCGGTGTTCAAGGCGGCTGTGACTAATATGGCCGACATTTCCGTGGAAATTATGGAACGCAACAAACTGACTGCCGACGACCTCGCTTGGTTCATTCCTCATCAGGCAAACTTGCGCATCATCGACGCGGTTGCGAGAAGAATGGGAGTGGATAAGGACAAGGTTATGATTAATATTGAGAAATACGCAAACACTTCGGCGGTAACTATTCCGATTTGTTTGTGGGAGCTTGAAAAGTCGCTGAAGAAAGGTGACAACATCGTCTGCTCTACTTTCGGCGCCGGCTTCACTTTTGGAGCCATGTACCTTAAATGGGGATATGACGGAGACAAGATTTAATGAGGCAAAAACGCTTTCGGGGAAAGCCGAAAGCGTTTTTGTTTTACGCCTCCCTGCCATACCTGCTCCGCCATGCCTCGCGACTTTGCAATTCGCCACATCTTGCAGCACAGATACATTTCCCGCAAATCATCTGAAACGGAATTCTACAGATAAAACCACAAGCCCTAATCTATGAAAGTCTCTAAACTGCATTCGCAAAAAACTGAACAGTGCTTATTTCCTGACCGAATCCCCCCGAAAATAAATTTCGTCAAATTCATAGAAGAAGCCTAAATAAAAACTATCTTTGCATATCTTGTTAGATTATAGCTGTATGATAACAAATGAACGTATATTGGAACTAACTCGGAAGAACTTGGTTTTTGTGCAAGAGGCTTACAAAACATTGCACCAGAATCCGGAACTCGCCTTTCATGAGTTTGAGACTTCTAAACTTGTGCGAGAAGAGCTGAAAGCGCTGGATATTCCTTTCATGGAAGGGTTTGCCCAGACCGGCATTCTTGGCGTGCTGCGCTGCAAGGAGCCGGAGAAACGGACCATCGCCCTGCGCGCCGACATTGACGCCCTCCCTGTAACGGAAGAGACCGACGTGCCGTACCGTTCTAAAAACGACGGTGTGATGCACGCTTGCGGACATGACGCGCACACGGCTTCGCTGCTTGGCGTGGCGCGCATTCTCAAATCTCTGGAAGATGAGCTGACCGGCACGTTCCTGTTTGTGTTCCAACCTGCCGAAGAGCGTTACCCCGGAGGTGCGAACCTTATGTTATCGGAAGGAGCATTCAACAGGTTCAAACCAGACATCATGCTCGGGCAGCACGTCATACCTTCTATCCCGACGGGCAAGGTGGGTTTTCGCCCCGGCCTTATCACCGCCGCCACGGACGAAATACACATAACGGTTCACGGACAAGGCGGCCACGCGGCTCTGCTCAAAGACCATAACGCGGTGCTTGCCGCTGCCAATATGCTGCTGAAACTAAATGCCATCCCTGCCGAACACGAACCTGTTCACGGAGAAACGGTGCTTGCGTTCGGCAGATTTATAGCCGACGGCATCATGAATGTGATTCCTGACCACGTGCGGCTTGACGGCACTCTCAGAACGCTCGACGAGGAGTGGAGAGAGAAGGCTCTGTCTCTAATAAAAAAAATCGCGGCAACGGCTGTCGCCGAGTTCGGATGCTCTTGCGAAATAGAGATTAACCGCGGATACCCAAGCGTAATCAACGACGAGCGACTGAACAGCATGGCGGAAAGATTTGCCATTGACCTGCTCGGCGAAGAGAATGTCACCACTTTTGAAAAAAGAATGACCGGCGAAGACTTCGGTTATTACTGTCAGAGATTCCCTTCGCTGTTTTATCGTGTAGGGATACTCAGCGAGAAGGTGGAAAGCGGAGGACTGCACTCTCCAACTTTCGCATTGGACTTAGATGCGCTGGAGACGTCAACCGCAATTTTTGCAGGTCTTGCCATTAAATTTTCCGAACAGAGCTAAGGTTCAGTTATCACATTTTTCAAACTTTTATTTTGATTCAGATGACAAAGATATATTTATGCCGCCACGGCGAAACTGAATGGAATGTTGTGAAGCGAATGCAAGGCCAGAACAACTCCAACCTCACAGAGCTGGGCGTAAGTCAGGCTAAGGCTCTCGGAAAGAGACTTGAAAATATTGACATCGACATAATTTACTCCAGTTCTTGCCAACGCGCTCTGGACACTGCCTGCCATGCGCGCGGAAACAGAGATTTGCAGATTATTGCTGAGGACGACTTGCGCGAGATAAACTTAGGCAACTGGGAGGGGCTGCTTTTTTCCGAAGCGGAAGAGAGAAACCCGGTTCAGTTTGACAACTTCTGGCATCATCCTGAATTATATGTTCCGGACGGCGGAGAGACGTTTCAGGAACTGCAGAAACGCGCCAGCGCCATTTTCGAGGACATCGCAAAAAAGCATCCTAACGGAACTGTGCTGGTGGTGGCTCACGGCATCGTCATAAAAACGCTGTACGTATATTTCAGGAACCAGCCTATCAGCGAAATCGTGAACAGCCCGTACACACGCTCCGCCTGCCTCTGCGAAGTAGTGAAGGAAAACGGCGTGTGGAACGTGATGAACTGGAACGACACGGAGCACTACTCTTTTATCGGACAAAAATAAAACTATCATATCTAAGAAAAGAATGGCTGACAACGGTCAAATTACAATAAAAGGCGCAAGGGTAAACAATCTGAAAAACATTGATGTGAAAATCCCGCGCAACAAACTTGTGGTGATAACGGGGCTTTCCGGCTCTGGCAAATCGTCGCTCGCTTTTGACACTCTGTATGCCGAAGGGCAAAGAAGGTATGTCGAAAGCCTCTCTTCGTACGCCCGTCAGTTTTTAGGCCGAATGAGCAAACCGGAGGTTGACTATATAAAAGGTATTCCGCCGGCAATAGCGATAGAGCAAAAGGTAAGCACAAGAAACCCACGCTCCACAGTAGGCACATCGACCGAAATTTATGAATATCTGAAACTGCTGTTCGCGCGCATAGGCAAAACATACTCGCCTGTGTCCGGCGAACTTGTGGCAAAGCATCAGGTTTCGGATGTGGTGGATTATATTCTCACCTTCCCTAATGGCACAAAAGGCATGGTGCTTTCTGAAATAAATGTTCCGGAAGGTCGCACACTGCAAGTTCAGCTCGACATGCTTTTCAAGCAAGGCTTCAGCCGAATCGAGATTGACGGTTACCTCTTCAAGATAGAAGACGTGCTGGCGGGCGAAGCTCCCGAAGGGCAAACCGCGCACCTTGTGGTTGACCGTTTTTCTGTGTCAGACGACGAAGATACGAGGAACAGGCTCGCGGACTCCGTGCAAACCGCATTCTGGGAGGGCGACGGCTCATCTTGCATCATAAAGATATACAAAGCCGACGGCTCTGCAGAGACAAAATCGTTCTCCAATAAATTTGAAGCAGACGGCATCTCCTTTGACGAACCGTCCGACCTCATGTTCAGTTTCAACAGCCCTTACGGAGCCTGCCCCACTTGCGAAGGTTTCGGAAAGGTCATGGGCATAGACGAAGATTTGGTGATTCCGGACAAGTCAATGTCTGTGTACGACGGTGCTGTGGTATGCTGGCGAGGCGAAAAGATGTCGGAATGGAAAAACGAAGTCA
This sequence comes from Paludibacteraceae bacterium, assembly GCA_017632345.1. Lineage (GTDB taxonomy): Bacteria > Bacteroidota > Bacteroidia > Bacteroidales > Paludibacteraceae > RGIG9379. The sequence continues at coordinate 43,373 of JAGBRL010000019.1, read as the reverse complement.
TCATGAACGCATCTCGCGTGGGCTTCCCTATCCATACACCATATTACCAACTTTCCGAAGAACATAAGAGAATGCTTTGGAAAGGCTCTCGCTATTTTCACGGCATAGACGACTTCTTCCAGTTTGTTTCGGAAAACCAGTATAAGGTTCAGTACCGCGTGATGCTTGCGCGTTACCGAGGCAAGACAGTCTGCCCGGACTGCAACGGCTCCCGCCTGCGCAAAGAGGCCTCTTACGTAAAAGTTGGCGGCAAAAGCATAACAGAGCTGGTCTCTTTGCCGGTTTGCAAACTGAAGACTTTTTTTGAAAACATAGAGCTTAGCGAACACGAGACGAACGTGTCTCAGCGACTGCTTACAGAGATATCAAACCGCATACAGTTCCTTTGCGACGTGGGGCTGGGCTATCTAACATTGGACCGACTTTCAAACACGCTGTCTGGCGGCGAAAGCCAAAGAATAAACCTCGCCACATCTCTGGGCAGCAGCCTTGTCGGCTCTCTTTACATCCTGGACGAGCCGAGCATCGGGCTGCACTCTCGCGACACTCATCTGCTGATTAAAGTCCTGAGGCAGCTGCAGAAACTCGGAAACACGGTGGTTGTTGTAGAGCACGACGAAGAGATTATGCGCGCGGCGGACTACATAATAGACATAGGACCGAACGCCGGACGACTTGGCGGAAACGTTGTGTTTGAAGGGAACATCTCCGAAAAGCTGGCCGAGAAAAACTTCAAGACCGACAGCTTCACTTACAAATATCTGACAGGAGAAGAGACTATCGAAAAGCCGCTTGTGCGACGTAAATGGAACAACTACATCGAAGTGACCGGAGCTTGCCAAAACAATCTCAAATGCATCGATGTGAAATTTCCGCTAAATATCATGACCGTGGTGACAGGTGTCAGCGGAAGCGGAAAGTCGTCTCTGGTGCGAGATGTGTTTTACTCCGCTCTGAAGAAATATTACGGAGGCACAGCCGAAAAGACCGGAGCGCACGCCGAGCTGAAAGGCAGCTTCAACCTTGTGAACGACGTTGAGTTCGTTGACCAGAACCCGATCGGCAAATCGTCTCGTTCCAACCCGGTCACATACATCAAGGCATATGACGAGATCAGAAAATTGTTCGCAGACCAGCCTCTGTCTAAGCAGATGGGCTACACAGCCGCCTACTTCTCCTTCAATGTTGAGGGCGGCCGATGCGAAGAGTGCCAGGGCGAGGGAACTATAACAGTAGAGATGCAGTTCATGGCAGACCTTGTGCTGACTTGCGAGGCCTGTCAAGGGAAACGCTTCAAGGCAGACCTGCTCGAAGTCCTTTATCGAGGGAAAAACATTCACGATGTGTTAGAGATGACCGTCAATCAGGCAATAGAGTTCTTTAGCGAAGGCACTGGAAACACAGAAAAAAAGATTGTGCGCCGCCTAAAGCCGCTTCAGGACGTAGGACTTGGATATGTGAAACTTGGACAGGCGTCCAGCACACTATCCGGAGGCGAGAGCCAGCGCGTCAAACTTGCCTCTATCCTGAGCGAAGAGAAGCTTTCTCCTACTATATATATATTTGACGAGCCGACAACCGGACTGCATTTCCACGACATAAGAACTCTGATTCAGGCCTTCAACGCGCTTATCGAGTCAGGGCATACCGTGATAATCATCGAACACAACATGGAGGTGATAAAATGTGCCGACCACGTGATAGACATCGGTCCGGAAGGCGGCGAGGCCGGAGGGAACTTAGTGTTTGCAGGGACACCGGAAGAACTCGTCGGCTGCGAAGCCTCCCACACAGGAAAATTCCTGAAGGAACATTTGCAAAACTAACAATATTGCAACATAAAAAGAAGGACGAGCCACACTTGACAAAATACGGCTCGTCTTTCTTCTTTCTGCAGAAAATATCACATCGGGTCCACATCAAAATATATAATCACAGACTTGAACGCATCCGTCGCAAGCGTATGGTCAACATACTCTCTCATCACAGACTTAGCCTTATCCGCAGATATATTTTGCTCGAACTTCACCATTATTTTTCTTATGTACATATTTTGCACGCGCGGAATCACAGGTCTGTCCGGCCCCACAATACGATGACCAAAAGTAGCCTTCATGCACTGCGCAAGATAATTGGCAGCGCCATCCACCACCCGCTCGTCTCGTCCCTTCACATATATATATACCAGTCTGAAATAAGGCGGATAATTAAACAGCTGACGCTCCTCCACCTGCATCTCATACATTCCCGCATAATCATTACTGCGCACCTGCTCCATAACGACATGCTCCGGCGACGTTGTCTGAATCACAACAATACCCTGCCCGTTCTTTCGTCCGGCACGTCCGCTCACCTGAGCCATAAGCTGGAAAGCCCTTTCGTGCGACCTGAAGTCCGGATAATTGAGAAGCATATCCGCGCTAAGCACCCCGACAACACGCACGCGCTCAAAATCAAGTCCTTTGGAAATCATCTGCGTACCGACAAGCACATCTATTTTGCCAGCTTCGAAATCAGCTATGACCGACTCGAAATTCTTCCTCGACCTCGCCACGTCCAAGTCCAGACGCGCCACACGCGCCTCCGGAAAAACAGCATGCACCTCCTCCTCAATCTTCTCCGTGCCAAAACCTACGGTGTCGATGGTCGGGTTGCCGCAAGCCGGACACTTTTCAGGCTTTGCGTACGTATATCCGCAGTAATGGCAAGAAAGCTGATTAGAAAACTTATGATAAGTGAGGCTGACATCACAATTCTTGCACTTCGGCACAGCCGAACAGGAACGGCACTCCACATAAGGAGCAAAACCGCGTCTGTTCTGAAAAAGTATAACCTGCTCCTTACGAGACAACGCCTCGGACATCCGATTAAGCAACGTTTCCGTAAAAAGCCCCGTCATCTCTTTCTTGCGCCGAGCCTCCGCCACGTCCGCAATAATCACCTCCGGCATATTAACATTGCCAAACCGTGTGAACAGCTCCACCAGCCCGAACTTTCCGCTCTTAGCCGCAAAATAGCTCTCCACCGACGGCGTAGCAGAGCCAAGCAAGACCTTCGCCTTTGAAAAATGAGCAAGCATCACCGCCGCATTGCGCGCGTTATAGCGCGGAGCCGGGTCGTACTGCTTATACGAGTTCTCGTGCTCCTCGTCAACTATCACAAGCCCAAGGTCACGGAAAGGCAGAAAGATAGAAGACCTTACGCCCAATATAACCTTGTAACCATTATCCTTCAAAAGATTATTCCATATTTCAACCCTCTCATTATCAGAAAATTTAGAATGATAGACACCAAGCTGGCTGCCAAACACTCGCTTCAGGCGGTTCGTAATCTGGGTAGTAAGAGCAATCTCCGGCAATAGAAACAAAACCTGCTTGTCAAGCTTCAGCATCTCATTAATAAGATGTATATATATTTCAGTCTTTCCGCTGGACGTCACTCCATGCAGCAGAACCGTCTGTTTCTCCCTGAACTGGCGGATAATCTCCCTGTAGGCGGCAGACTGCGCATCAGACAGAGGAGCGGCCTCCACCAAAGAGCCAGACACAGAGCCAAGCCTCCCGACCTCCTTGTCATGCACCACAAATATGTTTTTATCCACCAGCGCCGAAAAGACCGACGCAGAAAAACCGCCCTTCTCCAGAAGTTCCTTTTTAGAAACCTCGCGCACCTCTGTTTTAGAGAAGAAACGAGACTCGTTCAGAAAAAGCATCAGCAAGTCCAGCTGCCTTTTCGCCCCCTTCAGCCCGTCAAACACACTTCGCAAAGCCTCCTCGTCCGAGCACTCCGGAGAAAGCGAAACGAACGTCTCTCGCTTAGGCCTGAACTTCTCCTTCACCTCCTCGCTCACCACCAGCGCCCCCATATCCATAAGCCTCTTGACCAACGGAAAACTATTCTTCAGCTGCAAAGCCTTGTTAATATCCGCCACCGAAAGTTTGCTCTTGACAGAAAAAAGATCCAGCAACTGCTGCTCCTTAGGCTTCAGCGCAGACTCGGCCACAAACTCCTCGTCCAAAGCAATTACGGTCTCGCTCTCCAGTTTGAGCCCGGCAGGCAGCGCCGCCTTATAAACCTCGCCTAACGTACATTGATAATAAGACGCTATCCACTCCCACAACTTAATCTGTCCCCCTCTCACAACCGGCTTTTCGTCAAGCACTGCAACAATCTCCTTAGGCTCAAAAAGTTCCGGCTTCTCATTATGAATCCGATAGACCAGAGCAGTGTAAAACTTCTTCGCCCCGAACGAGACAATCACCCTCGCGCCGGTCCGCACCTCGTCCGCCATATCCTCAGGCACAAGATACGTATAAGAATTAGCAAGAGCAAGCGGCAAAATCACATCTATGTACATAGTTCCGTTTTTCATACATTATTATATATGTATTGCAAATATAAAATCTAAAACACAAAACACCGCAACAACTCGCCTGAAAAAAACACATGAGCAATCAGAAAAAAGCGGGGAAAACGAACCATCAACAGCCCGAATACGTTTTACATCAAAAAGAAACAGAAACATAAGAATCAAGCAAATTAACAACTTTTGAGATTTATATTAAAAAAAGTTAAAAATCGATACACATTTTTTAATGAAAATGATTGGTATTAAATATTAAACGACTATATTTGCCGTAATTTGTAAAATTATGTCTATAATTAAATCAGTATTAATTCAAATTATTAGTAAATGAGGACGTTTTTATTATCATTAACGATGCTCTTTACCGCCGCAGCAGCGATGGCAGACCAAACTGTCTCAGTGGTGGTAAAAGATGCGGGAGGTCCGCTACCGGGAGCAGAAATCACGGTAAAAGAGGACGCAACAATTTTTGAGGTAACAGGAGCAGACGGAGACGCCATGCTCACAGTTCCGGACGGAGCGACTTTGGTAATCGCATCTGACCCGCTGGTTACTCAGACAATCAAACTCAAGCCAGGACAGAAATCATTGACTGTCACTTTGAAAGACTCAGAGTCTTTGGAAGAGTTTGAAATGGTTGGTTACATCAGGGTTAAGTCTAAAGACAAAACTGGTGCAACTCAGAAACTTGACGACGCAGTATTGAAAAACTCAGTGGCTCCGTCTCTTGACGCCGCTTTGGCAGGACGTGCAGCCGGTGTTTCTGTAACAGCAGCTTCTGGTCAGCCAGGTGAAGCCGCTTCGGTACGTATCCGTGGTACATCTTCACTTTCTGGTTCTAACGACCCTCTATACATCGTTGACGGTATGCCTATCGGTGGTGGCGGTGACAAGTCTGCATCAAGCAACCCGCTTGCTTCTATCAACCCTGCGGACATCGCCTCTATGGAGATCTTGAAGGACGCGTCGGCGACTGCCATCTACGGTTCTCGTGCTTCTAACGGGGTTATCTTGATTACTACTAAGAAAGGTAAAAGCGGCGACGCAAAATTCTCTTACGACGGTAACTTCTCTGTATCTCAGTTCACAGAACGTTACGACATGATGAACTTGAGAGAATGGGCCACATACGTGACTGACCCTTATGTAATTCAGTATGGTCGTGGAACTCAGCCTGAACCAGAACTAATGAACCCTGCTATTCTTGGCGAAGGTACAGACTGGCAAGACGAATTGTTCCGTTCTGCTATCGGTCACAGCCACCAGATTTCGGTTAACGGCGGTAGCGATAACATGCAGTACAACATCTCATTAGGTTTCACAGACCAGGAAGGTGTTTTGATTAACACAGACTACCAGCGTATCAACGGACGTATCGCATTGGACGCTAAGGTTAAGAAATGGCTAAAGATGGGTATGAACATTGGTGTTACACGCCAGGACAGAAAGAAAGCTGCTAACATCTTCGACCCTAAAGCTTCAAACGGTGCTTCTTGTAGCACTTTCAAGGAAACAGACCAGAACATCATCATGCAGGCGTTGCTTTCTTTGCCTAGCGAAGCTCCTTTTGGAATGGACGGATCTATCACAGGTCCTGAAACTGACGAAGGTGTGAAGATGAACCCTATCGCAGAATTGAACATGTCTCCGCTTGAAAGACAAGAAACTAACGTGCTTGCAAGTGCTTATGCAGATGTGATCTTCTCTAAGTTCTTGACTTGGAGAACTGAGTTTGGTATTGACGTGACTAATGCTAACGACGAATTGTACAAGCCTTTCTATAACTTCAGCCTTGGTCTGAAAAGAGACCAGTCTAAAGCAGAATTGCTTCAAGGTGAATACAGCAACCAGGCTTGGCGTTTGAGCTCGTTCATGAACTACAACCGCGAATTTAAGGAAGCTCATGGCGTAGGTGTCATGTTGGGTGTTGAAGCTCAGGAATTCTCATGGGAAGGTCAGGTTGACAAAGGTATCGGATTCGTTTCTAACGAACCTCACACTATTATGAACGCAGACACTAAGGTTGTTAATTCTCATTACAAAGGTTCTGGCTCTATCGCTTCGTTCTTCGGACGTTTAGGATATGACTACAAGAGCCGTTACTTGATAACTGCTACTGGTCGTTTCGACGGTTCGTCTAACTTTGCCTCTGGAAATCAGTGGGGATTCTTCCCTTCATTCTCAGTTGCTTGGAGAATTGACCAGGAAGGCTTCATTGGCGAAGGCTTTAAAGAAAAAGTGTCAACAATGAAGATTCGTTTGGGTTACGGTGAAACTGGTAACCAGAGCTGTAGCGCTGCTCATATCGCATATGTTAACAGATGGAACCACAGCGGCGACTACCCAGGCTTCCACTATGCTAACTACACAAACAGCGACTTGACTTGGGAAACTAACAAGCAGCTTAACGTCGGTATCGACTTAGGTTTCTTGAAAGACAGAATCACAGTTAACATTGACGGATACCACAAGAAGAACGACGACTTGCTTTTGATTCCGGAATTGCCTAATTACGTAGCTTCTCAGAACTGGACTAGCATCGGTACTGCTTATGTAAACGCAGGTTCTATCAAGAACGTCGGTGTTGACCTTTCTGTTAACTCTACAAACATCAATAAGAAAATCGCTGGCCGCGACTTTAGCTGGGACACAAACTTGTCTTTCTCTTTCGTAAAGAACGAAGTTGTTAGCTTGGGCGGTTCTACTAAAGCAATCACAAACAAGGCTGACCGAAACGGTGCTTACCGTATGAACTCAACTGATGTTGAAATCAACCGTTCTGAAGTGGGCGAAGCTCCTGGTTTGTTCTATGGTTACGAAGTTTTAGGCGTTGTGAAGAATCAGGCTGAGGCTGACGATTACAACGCAAGAACCGGCCGTAAAGCTCAGGTTGGTGACTTGATGTTCAGCGACAATCAGACATTCATCGGAGACCCTAACCCTGACTTCACTTGCGGTTTGAACAACACATTGTCTTACGGACCTTGGTCTTTGGGCATCCAGTTGAACGCTTCTTACGGAAATGACGTTTACAACTTGTTGCGCATGCGTCTTGAAGGTATGAACGACAGGTGGGTGAACCAGCTTGCTGATTGTGTTGACTTTGCTAAAATTGAAAAGGATGCAGACGGCAAGGAATTTGTAACTAACCCAGGAACAAGCATTCCACGTCCAGACAACAAGGACTCTAACGGTAACTGTAAGACAGTTTCTGACCGCTACGTTGAAGACGGTTCATTCTTGAAGATTCAGAACGTTTCTTTGTCTTACTCATTGCCTCAGGCAGTAAATGACAAGTTGCACATTTCTGGTCTTCGCGTGTCTGCAAACGTACAGAACATTTACACGTTTACAAAATACTCTGGCTATGACCCAGAAAACCCAGGTAGTGCAATACGTCAGGGTGTTGACGAAGGTCGTTATCCTTCTCCTCGCCAGTACTCACTTGGCTTGAGTTTTAATTTCTAATTTTTAATAGCTTAAGAAATATCAATATGAAACTGAAACTAAAATATTTATCACTGCTTGCTGGGGCTTCTTTGATGTTCTCTTCTTGCGAGGACTTCCTTGACAAGCCAGCTGAAGACGCAATATCAGTGGAAAACTATTTGACGTCTAAAGATAACCTTGAAGCTTTCACAAACCAAGTTTACGGTGCTTTCGGTTGGAACAACTACGAAGACAAGTTCTCTTGGTGTGCTGGAGAATTGATGGCGGGTAACGTTTACCACAACTTCGGTGACGAAGGTCAGTTCTTCTACTTGAACTTCAACAACACGAACTCAATCTTGGCTAACGGTTACGACGGTCTGTACAGCATTATCGGCCGTTGCAACATGCTTATCCACGAAATGCCTGCTGTTGCAAAAAAGAACGGTTTGAAAGAAGAAGATATTAACAAAGCTAAGGGTGAAGCTTATCTTTACCGTGCAGTTTGTTACTTCTTGATAACTGAATATTGGGGTCCTGCATACATTGTCACAAACAATACTAACATTATTGCTTCTGACTTGGCTTCTTCAATTCCGTTGTCTAACCGTGCTTCTGTATATGCTCAGATTGAAAAGGACTTGAACGAGGCTTACAATTTGCTGCCTGCAGCAAAATGGGGCAAGGGCGGACGCAAGGTTACTAAGTATTCTGCAAAGGGATTGCTTGCAAAACTTTACGCAACTATGGCTTCTTGCCAGCGTGAAATTGCTGGTCCGAACAACTACGTATGTCCTGACTACAAGGCTTATTACCAGAAAGCGATTGACGCAGCTACAGAAGTAATCAACAGCGGCGTTTACGAACTTGAAGGAACTGACACTTACGAAGACATCTTCATGACCAGACACAACAAGGAAATCCTTATTGCTTTGGAAATGGAAAAAGGTGAATACGGTGCTGGTTCTTCTCGCCAGATTCAGTTCAGCCGTTCTAAATTCTTGAATCAGGACGCAGAGTCTTATGGTGGAGAAAAAGGCTTGTCTCCTAACTTGTTCAACTCTTTTGACGAGGATGACATCCGTAAAAAAGCTTGCAGCTACTACACTACAAAAAAAGGGGATAACTCTCCTGGAGATCACAGCCCGGTTTACAAACTGTACGACGGAACAGAATATGTATATTGGCTGAACCCTGGTGATTTCTTCAGCAAAAAAGCTCTTTCGGACAAAGCTGATGGATGTTTTGGTCCAGAAGCTCGCGGTGCAGTTCTTAACCACTGCCGTAAGTTCGTTTACAACAAACCATTTGTCAATCAGTTTGCTTGCGAAATGACACTTCCGATTCTTCGTCTTGCAGACATCTATTTGCTTCGTGCAGAATCTAAGATGGCTCTTGAAAACAACGATGTTTCTGCGTTGTGTTCTGATGGCTTTGAAGACATCAGCAAAATCAAGACAAGAGCAGGTTGGGTTAACGAGGCAAAGTATGAGTACTACATAACGAAAGAAGACGACAAGGGAAATATTGTTGAAGAACCATGTTCTAAAGACACAGAAGGTGCTATAGAAAGAAAGGTCAGCGATGCTATCAGCTCTTTTGCATTCTACACTCCAGACGTAAAAGGAGAAATCACTGTTTACGATGAAACAGATACTCTTAGCATCAAATCTGAAAGATACACTTATACTGACGACTTGATGGGTGAACGTGCTAAGGAATTTGCTCTAGAGTGTCAGTCCTGGTTGGATGTTAAGCGTCTTTACTATCGTAATGAGGAGGCTGCCAAAGGATTCCTTCGCGAACGTGACCGTGCTTGGTTCTATGGCATCAAGTTAAATTTCAACGGCAAAGCCATTGCAAAAGACAATTTCCAACGTCAAAGGGACATCTATGAATTGTCTAAAAAGATGGTTGGCGGTACAGTTCAAAACGTAGAGCCTCCTGTTGACATCGAAGGTGCTCAATGGTTCTTGCCTTTGCCTGCAACAGTTGACAAGAAAGACACACCTGTTGACAACAAGGCGGCAATCGAAAGCGGAGAGTATAAGTATTAAAATTATTTTCATTGGAGGAGGTCTCCTCCTCCAATGAAATGTTATAAAATTTTAAAATAAAAGAAATGAAAAAGATAAATTTTTTAGCAATGTCTGCGGTTGCCGCTATGTGCGGATTCACTTCTTGCGACGACAAGAATGAATGCGGTTGCGACTGCAACCAGCCGATTGTGGAAAGAATTGAGATGGTAAACAATCCTGGAGTCAGCATCCCTTTGGATTCTGCTATTGCTGCAGGAAGCACAGTTGCTCTTTTCGGTGAAAATTTGGGAAGTGTGAAGGCTATCTATTTTGCAGAAGAGAAAGCGGAACTGAAACCAGCTTTTGTAACAGATAACACCATAGTGTTTACTATTCCTACGGTGTACTCAACTTGCAAAGCAAGATTCGTCACGGCTGCTTGCCAAGCTGGTTTTGAAGGATACCCTATCGTTAAGGTTTCTCCCGCTACTGTAACAATGATATACAACGAATTTGCCACAGACACAATCAGGATCAAAGGAAATTCATTCATTGCTTCTGAAGGAAGTTCTGTTGACGTATATTTCTACGGAGAAGGCGATGAGTTTATCAAATCACCTAAAACTGTTGTTTACGGCGAAAATGAAATTGCGGCGGCTATTCCTGAAGGAGTTGTTGACACAAAACCTATTCGTGTGACAAACGTAGCTGCACCTTCTGTAGAAAATGCTTACGACTCTAGAATTTTATTCCGCGACAAACGAAACATTTTGGTTTCATTTGACGAAGAGTCTAGCGTATGCTTACTTAAAGGAGACACAACAGGCTCGCACCCTGAAGAAATGGAAATTGGTGCTAATGGAAATTTTGCATTTCTGAATGACAAAGCTTGGACTCCTGCCGCGTTGATTTCTTACCAACCGTTCTTGCCTGAGTTCAATCTGTTTGAAGACAAGAGTGTCTTTATGGATTTTGAAGATGCTATCAAAAATGGAGAACTTAATCTGTGTGATTTCTGTGTGAAATTCGAAATCAACGTATTAGAGAGCAACAAAATTAAGTTTGACGTGATGGCTATTGGATTTACAGATGGTAAAGAATCTGGCATGGGACAGTTCAGACAATATGCCGCGTATTTCAATCCTTGCAAAGCAAAAGAAATAACTAATGAGAATGGGTCAAAAGAAATCAAGGGCGAGTTTGAAACAGAATTCTACACAAGAGGTTGGATGACCGTAACTATTCCATTCTCTGAATTTATGTTCTATGCGGAAGCCATGTCTTATGGTTCAGGCTATCAGGCTATGCTCGACAACAACACAGAAGCAGAGAATTATTGGAAAATTTTTGCAGATCCTGATAACATCAGCAGCCAATCTTATGTAGGTAATCGTCCTAAATGTGAAGCTTTCCCTGAAATTGGCGGAAGGACTAAAAGATGGCACGGACTCATGCTGGGATACACACCTAATGATGGCGGAAATACGGGTAACACTGATATTGCTGTAGGTATAGACAACATAAGAGTTGTTCCAAACGATGGAAATGGCGCTTTTTATCCTGCATTGAACTGGGGTGTAGCTAAACGTCATTTTTATGATGCTCCCGTTCTAAAATAAATAACAAAATAGTTAATCTGCATTTTTCAATATGACTTTATAATATATTGTCATAAGGTTTGAGCTACAAAAGCCGATTTAGACATAACATTTTGGAAGGAAATCCAATGTTTGTCTAAATCGGCTTCCTTTTATATTTTTTGTATTCAATAAAAAAAATAGATGTCGCAACATATTTTATGGGCAAATGTATTTTTTTTCTAAAAAAATGTCTATCTTTACCGCGTTTTTAAAGCAAATTAATTTAAATAAATATTTATAGCGTATGAAAAAGAGAAATTTACTCGCAATGGCTTTGGCAAGCTTGGCTTTGTCTAGTGCTTCTGCAACTAGTTTTGACCTCATCAAGGATGGTAAATTCGTTGATGGTGTAAAGTTTTGCAAAACTGCTTCAACTGACGTCCTTGAAGAAGGTGAAATTGAAGGTGTTGGTTCTGTAGTCACTTACACTAGAGGTGACAAGGACTACCAGCAGGTTAACATTTATTCAGAAAATGAACTTAATCTGAGCAAAAATTGGATTTGGGAAATAGAGTACTATTACGAAAAAGGGAATATTCCTGACGCATACTTCGAAAGTAAATGGTCAGCCATTAATTTAGGTATCGGTCGTGACACCTCTTATGTTAAACAGGTTATGATAAAAGGCCAATTGAAAGACTCTACTTTCAATTTCATCCCTGAAGTAACAACTCCTATCGACGGTAAGTTTGACGGACAGACATTCCAAGGCAATGCAGGCAGAATAAACAAAAACTCTGCTTACATATTCTCTCGTCAGGATATGGAAGTTAGCACAAGCGCCAAGTATTTCTCTATTGCTTTTTGTAGCCAAGCAGGAGGCGAAAGCAATGTTGGAGTGCAGCTTCACATCAAAAATCTTAGAATTGTCAGCAACGGCAACAAGCCTTTCTATGCTGAAAATTTCTCATACTCAGGTCTTGACGCATGGGTTGACAACGGTTTGGTTGAAAAATATTATTTGAATCCTGCCGACCTTTCTTTTGATGAACTAAATCCAGAATCTTCGGCTCAGGCTAACACTAAATGGGCAGGAAGTTTGGCATTGGCTGTTGACAAGGTTAAATTTGACGAAACATGCCAGACTGCAGTTCTTCGTTTGTGGGAAGCTAACGGAACTGACGCGAGCGGCATTTACTACGACTCAGAATTGCTTCACGGTCTAAACATCAAAAAGGGGAATGTTAACAACACTTACATTTGGAATATTCCTGTTACGAGAGAGTATGTAAAAGACCACAAGATTTCTATTAATTTCTTGGGCAAATGGCAAGCTAGCGCAAAAGGAGAAGTTATGACTGCTGAAACAGATGAGGCTCTCAGAGAATTGCCAATTTTTGTCATCTTCGACAACGACCTTTCTTCTGCAGTTCCTGCAGTCGCTGAAGGTAGTTTAATTAACGGAATGTGGACTGCTTATGAGCATGAAATAACAATCCCTGCAGGAACTAAGAACATGTCTATCCAGTTCAAATCCAACCCTAACTTCTCTTACTGCATAGACAACTTCTTCTTGACTTCGAATGATTCAACTTATGTATTCAGCGAATATAGCGAAGATCCATACGATAAGAAAGACGTTCGTCCAACAATCATTACTGCTCACGTAGGTTCTATCGCTTCTGCTGACGCAAACAACGCTACAGCTTACTTCGACGGTGACAACTTCATCGTTAAGGCTGACGAAGAAATCGCTAGCATCAGCATCATCGACATGGCTGGTAAGACAGCTTCTGTAAACGGTGGAGAATTCAACGTTTCTGGTTTCAACAAGGGTATCTATGTATTCGTTGCTAAGACTGTAAACGGAGCTTCTATCTCTGGTAAGATCATCATCGAATAATCATATTTGTTGATATTTTCAAAAGGCGGGGATTTTTCTCCGCCTTTTTTATTACTTTTGTGTAAAACTTTATTATTATGCGTCACAAAAACAAAAGTGTAAATACTAAGAATCCTTTCAGGTTCAACGCCTCTTCCAAACCAAAGAAAGAGACAGGAAAGCGTATTGGCAAATCAAAGCCGTCTAAAGCCAACAACCAGCTAAACAGAAGGGTGAAATAACCGTCAAACCCAGCCTGCTATAAATCTCAGCATGTCTTCACAGACATCAAGCTTGCATTTTTCGTTGAGCATTTCATGACGGCCTCCGTCATATAGTTTCAGCTCCACATTTTCTATTCCCGCTTCACGGTAGCAATCACACAGCTCCTTGAGCGATGAGCCATATCCGCCAACCGGGTCTTCAGTCCCTGAGAACAGAAACACAGGCAAGTCCTTTGGTATATTTTTCATGTTTTCTACCTTATGTACTATTGTCATGCCGCAAAACATATCATAAAAAAAGCCCACCGTTGGCACAAAAGTGCACAATTCGTCAGAATCATATCGAGCAACTACATCTTCATCGCTGCAAAGCCATGAGTTTTTACTCTTAGGGCTCTCTATCCGCCTGTTATAATTTCCGAAAACAGCCCACTCCATAAAAGCCAAACGTGAACGTTTTCCGCAAACACGCCTAAGCGTCCAAGCCAGACATTTGCCCGCCCCTACCAAAATAGGCCGAGGACCGGCGCTGCCAGAAAGCAGACAGACATCGATCTCGCTGCCATACCTTTCTATATACCCTTGAACTACAAAAGAACCAAACGAATGCCCCAAAAGCGCCAACGTACCGCTCGGACAGCGTCCCTTAACATAACGCACCACCTCACACAAATCCTCCACAACACGGCAAAAGCCGTTCTTCTCCGCAAGAAAGCCCAACTCTCCTCTACCCTTCGCCTCCACTCCATGACCTCTATGATCATAAGCAAAAACAGCAAAACCCTTCAGTGCAAAAAAACGGGCAACTTCATCATAACGCAGAGCATACTCCTTCATGCCATGACTGATAACCAACGCATTAGCGCCAGTGTTTCCTTTCCATGCCATTATGCAAATGTCATAGCCATCAGACATTTCAAGTGTTACTCTTTCACAATTCACATCGACATTCACCATCTCTATCATTATTTTTTTCTAATTTGCCAATAAAAATACAAAAAAAACGAACAGCATACCGTTACCATTTTGAAAAATGAAACAAATGTAGTACATTTGCAGAGTTTTTTGCGCAATCTCTTATAGAGGTATTGGGTATCTGTAATATTGCGTGATTATTAATTTATAAATCAAAAAGAGATGGATTTAATTAAAATTGCAGAACAGGCGTTCGCAACAGGCAAGAGCCACCCTAAGTTCAAAAGCGGTGACACTGTAGAAGTTTCTTACAAAATCGTTGAAGGAAACAAAGAACGTATCCAGAAGTTTAGAGGAGACGTTATCCGTATCAGCGGTCATCAGGAAAAGAAGCGTTTTACAGTACGCAAGGTTTCTGGCGGTGTAGGTGTAGAAAGAATTTTCCCTATGGAATCTCCTTTCATCGAAAGCATCGAAGTTAAGAAGATTGGTCTTGTTCGTAGAGCTAAGCTTTACTACTTGCGCAAACTTACTGGTAAGAAAGCAAGAATCAAAGAAAAGAGAGCGTAATTCGTCTCTTCAGAAAACGGGGATATGGTTTCATATCCTCTTTTTTTGTATATGAACATAATATCTTTGAAAAAAAGCGTTATATTTGTGATTTGAATGGGTCTTGCGCCCATCTCTAAAAAAAACATTCAAACAATATTGGCAAGTGGAGCAACACGAAAGTTCCGGAAATTTACGTTTGACGGGGGTTGCATTTACCAGCTTGCAACTTTATAACAATTAATGCATTATGAAGAAGAAATTTGCGTTTCTATTAGGATTCACCCTTTTAGGTGCTGCCGGCTTTTCTCAGTCTGCAGAGCCTGTTCTTATGACAATAAACGGAGAAGAGATCACAAAGTCTGAGTTCGAATACGTTTATAACAAAAACAACTCAAACGCTTCTGTAGAGAAGAAAAGCGTTGACGAGTACATTGACCTTTTTGTAAACTTCAAGCTGAAAGTGGCTGAGGCGAAGGCTCAGAAATTAGACGAGACACAAAATTTCAAAGATGAGTTCAAAAATTACAGAGAACAACTTGCAGCTCCATACTTCATTGAAGAAGATTTAGAACACGCACTTATAGAAGAGGCTTTCCAACGTTCAAAAGAGAGTCTAAGCACTAGCCATATTTTGGTAAAGAAGAGAGGTGACGGCTCCATCGACATGAATAAAGTGGCTGAAATTCAGAAAAGACTTGACAGTGGCGAGAAGTTTGAAAAAGTTGCCGTTGAGATGTCTGACTGTCCGTCTTCTGACCAGGGCGGATATTTGGGCTACATCAATGTATTTGACATGGTTTATCCTTTCGAATGTGCAGCTTACGCTACCCCTGTGGGCACTTACAGCAAACCTGTAAAAAGCTCTCATGGCTATCATTTCATCATGGTTCACCATCGCAGACCAAACATTTCAAAAATAAAAGTATCTCATATTTTCTTGACTAATTCAGTTGCAGCTAATTCGGCTAAACGCGACTCGTTATTGCAGCTCATAAAGAAAAACGGGGCTGACTTTATCTCCTTGGCAGAAAAGAACTCTTCTGTCATAAACAAAAAGGACGGACATCAGTTCTGGGTGAACAAGGGCATATTCCCTCCTGAATTTGAAGAGGCTGTTTTCGACATGAAAAAAGGTGAAGTCAAAGGGGTTAACTCTGCCATGGGATATCATATAGTAAGATGCGACTCAACATCCCTAGACTGTAGTCTGGACAAAAACACAACAGAAAACATTAAGGACAAAATCAGCAAAAACGACAGGTCTGCAGTTTTAGCGTCTAGAATTATAGAAAGGAAAAAAGAGCAGTATGGATACGAATACTATCCTGAGGCTCTAAAGCCTTACTTAGAAGCTTTCAAAATGCCAGAACCTAATGACCGCGACGAGTTCTTGGATAAATATGACGAGCCGGTCTTCACTCTTAAAGGCGAGACTTTCTCGCAGAAGGATTTCACACCTTCGTATCAGGCTAGCATGTGGAAATATTATATGCTGAAAAACGGACAAGGAAACAGGTCCGACCTCATAAACTTTGACATTTCTCTGTCAGATAAGGAATATGTCGAATTCGCTCTAAACAGATACGTCAAGCTTCGTATCATGGACAGAGAGTACGACAGGCTTTACAAAAACAACCCTGAGTACCGCAACTTGCTGAATGAGTACAGAGACGGGCTTCTGCTTTTCGACATCAGCCAAAGGGAGGTTTGGGGCAAGTCTGCCAGAGACGCCGTTAAACTCACCGAGTTCTTCGAAGCTAACAAAGAGAAGTACTCGTTCAGCGAACCTAAGTTCCGCGGCTCTGTCATTTACTGCAAAAATGAAAAGATAAAGAAAAAGGCTGAAAAACTGCTGGCTAAAGGAATGTCGGCTGAAGATGTTGTCAATGAGCTTAAAGAGGACTTCAAGAAAGAAGAGAAACCGGCTTATTTAAAGGTTGGCCTTTTTGCAAAAGGCAACAACGAGGCTGTTGACGCAAACATCTTTAAGTCTGCCGAATACAAGAACGAAAAGTATCCGTTCGTTGTGCTTACTGGTTCTTTAACTAACACCCCTGAAAATTACAGAGAGGTGAAAGGCCCGATAACGGCGGACTATCAAAATCAGCTTGAAATTGAATGGGTCAAATCGCTTAGAGAAAAATATCCTGTTGTGATAAATCAGGATGTCCTTGATTCTATAAAGAACAAATAATGAATCAGGAAGCCGTTCGTGTAACCAAAGACACAACGGCTTCCTATTTTGTGTTAAAAATATTTAAATCTGACAAGAGCAGGTTCTGTTCTGTCTGTTATTTTTTATAATTATTGTATATTTGCAGCTCAAATAGGCTACAATGGTTAGATTCGGTTACATCATATTGTTCGCTTTCTTTGCGTTGTGTTCTTGCAAGGAACAGTTTGGCGACGAGAATTTAGTGGTTATGGAGGTTGGAGGTGAGTCTCTGTACCTCAAAGACGTGCTTGCGTCAATTCCTTCAGGACTAAATGCGAAGGACAGCGCTTCGGCTGTTGAAAAATACAAGAAGGAGTGGGCAACAAACATACTTCTTTATAACAAAGCGAAGGAAAATATGCCTAATACGGAAGAGATTGACATCTTGGTGGAACGTTACAGACGGGAACTTTTCATCTATGAATATCAGCTTCAGAAAATCAAACAGAACCAAAAGCCTATCAAACAGAAAGAGATAGAAGATTATTACTACGAAAACTCCGATATCTTCCTCGCGTCCGAAACAATGGTTGGCGGATTCTCGGTGGTCGTGCCTAACGACAATCCTGACTTGAAAGAGCTGAGAAAGCTTTTCCGTGGCGGCGACGAAAACATGCACGACATAGAGGCTTTATGCGTCAAAAACGGACTACGTCTGGATCTCTTTTCTGAAAAAATGAAACCGCTGAGCCTCGTCAAAAGGGAGGGCATGCAGATATATGACACCAAAGAATTTTTGGCTCATCACAGATTTTTCGAAAGTAAAGGTGACAATATCACGACTTTGCTGTTTATAAATTCTTCAATCATACAGGGTGAAACTCTGCCGTTGGAACAGGTAAAGGCAAGTCTGGAGACTATACTTATCGAAAGGCAGAAGAATTTATACTTGAAAAAACTGGCGTCTGACTTGTACGAAGATGCTTTAAACAACGGCGAAATTAAACAGAACATAGCAAGCAAATAATTTATGACAAGGAAATTTATATCAGGAATTGCCGCTATCTTATTCTCTGTCTTAGCGGTTTCCGGACAGGAAAGCGTTATAGACGAAATTGTGTGGGTTGTTGGTGACGAGGCTATCCTCCGCTCTGACGTTGAGGAACAACGCATGAGGTTCCAGTATGAAGGAACAAAGGTGGAGGGCGACCCGTATTGTTTCATTCCGGAACAGCTTGCATTGCAAAAACTATTCCTTGACCAAGCTAAAATTGACAGCGTTTATGCCGACGAGGCTTCTGTCAGTTCTCAGGTCGATATGCGTATCAATTACTTAATTTCACAAGTAGGCTCCAAAGAGAAGCTTGAAGAGTATTTCGGGAAGCCTTTGCACGCTCTGAAAGAGGAACTGCGCGAAATGGTCAAAAATCAGCAGATTGTGCAGCAGATGCAGAAAAAGATAGTTGGAGATGTGAAATGCACTCCTGCCGAGATACGCAGGTTCGTAAGCAAGATTCCTCAAGACAGCATACCTACGATTCCAACTCAGGTCGAAGTTCAGATTCTGATTGTAGAGCCGAAAGTCAGCAAAGAGGCAATTGAAGAGGTCAAGTCTCGCCTGCGCGAGTTCAGGACTCGTGTGGAGTCTGGGGAGAGCGAATTTTCAACCCTTGCCATCCTTTATTCTGAAGATACAGAATCTGCGAAACGCGGCGGCGAAATTGGCTTTATGGGGAAGGGCCAGCTTGTGCCTGAATATGCCGACGTGGCGTTCGCTATGCAAGATAAAAAGAAACTTTCTAAAATTGTGGAGTCTGAATTCGGCTTCCATTTGATTCAGCTGATAGACAAAAGCGGAGACCGCGTGAACACTCGTCACATATTGATGAAGCCGAGACCGTCTTTAAGCGAGAAAGACATGGCCGCAAAGCGCCTTGACAGTATCGCCGATGTTGTGAGAAAAGAGGTTATGAACTTTGACCAGGCTGTATCTTTTTATTCCAGCGACAAAAATACAAGAAACAGTTTCGGACTACTTACTAATCCTAAGTCCGGAGATTCCAAATTTCAGATGCAAGACCTTCCGCAAGAGGTGGCGAAGGTTGTTTACGTCATGAACGTGGGCGAAATATCAAAACCGTTTTCCATGATCGGCAGCAACGGGAAAGAGGTGTTCGCCATCGTCAAGCTTAAAAGCAAGACTTTGCCTCACAAGGCTAATATGACTGACGATTTCGTGCTCATGAAAAATATTTATCAGCAGAAAAAAAGCGCTGACAAACTGAACGACTGGATTCGGGAAAAACAGAAAGACATATATGTCCGAATAGACCCGAAATGGAGAAATTGCGAATTTCAGTATCCGGGCTGGATTAAAGAATAATAACATATGCTTAACAAATTGACAATTAAATATATAGCCGCTTTATTAATCTCGATGGCATGTTCTTTCGCCTTTGCAGAAAAGAAGACGACTGTAATTCTTGAACATAGCGAAACTCTCTCTTTCGACAAAGCGAGCGGACGTGAGTTTCAGGTTCTCAGGGGTAATGTGCGTTTCAGACACGAAAACGCTCTCATGTATTGCGACAGCGCTTATTTTTACGACGGGCAAAATTCTTTTGACGCGTTCGGACATGTACGTGTTGTGCAAGGCGACTCTCTGTCCATGACAGCCCACAAAATGTTCTATGACGGCAATACTAAAATAATGCGCGTGAGAGGAAATGTTGTCCTTGATAACAAAACCATGCAGCTATACACCGAACAGCTTGATTACTACAGAATTGGCGACTACGGATATTTTTTTGACGGAGGTAAACTGGTTGACCCAAATTTCGAGATAGTCTCTAAATTCGGATATTACTACACTAACTTGAAAGTGTCCACTTTCAAAACTGACGTAGTGCTGACAAATCCGGACTTTATCATAAAGTCTGACACCTTATCGTCCAATTCGGCAACAAACATTGCAACTCTTGTCGGCCCGTCGCACGTTTATTACGGTGACAAATACACGGTCTATACAACTGACGCAAGAATGAACACCGTCACAAACAGCGGGCAATTGTACAACTATTCTGTGATAACAAGCAACGATGGCAAAAGAATTACCGCCGACTCTATACACTTCGACAAAGCTGCCGGCATCGCAAAGGCTTTTCACAACGTTGATGTGCAGGACTCTGCCCGAAGCGTCTCCATGAAAGGCAACTATGCGATATGCCACCAAACGCCACAATCCGCAATGGTGACGGACAGTGCCTACATCATGGAGTTTTCTGGGAAAGACACTCTTTTCTTGCATGCGGACTCTCTTTTCTATACGGCTTTCGACTCCGTGAACAAAGTTATGTCAGCGTACCACAACGTGCGCTTTTTCAGGAAAGACATGCAGGGCAAATGCGACTCGCTCAATTACGTGACAAAAGACTCGATAATAAATATGTACGTCGCTCCTGTTCTATGGGCAAACCAAAGCCAGATGACCGGCGACTCGATAAAGCTGTACATGAACGGAACTAACCCGGACTGGTTTCACATTATCGGCAATGCGCTTATTTGCCAGAGAGAGGACAAGGACAACTTCAGCCAGCTTGCAGGAAAAGAGTCTAAAGGTTATATGAAAGAGAACGACCTTAGGCAAGTAGATATGCTTGGCAATGCAATATCCGTCTATTTCCCGAAAGACGACAACGGAAATCTCGTCGGAATAAACAAGGCGGAAGGCAGCATGATGTCTATATTTATGATGAATAAAAAGCTGGAAAAGATAAAAATGACACCGGACTCGCAGGGCGTGATGTACCCGCCGTTCGAAGCGCCTGAAGAGGAACTTTTCCTGAAAGGGTTCACTTGGCAGGAAAGTATCCGTCCGAAAAAGATGAAAGACATTTTCTTAAAATATTAAATTCATGAATTTCGTTGGGCTAATAATAGGAATTTCCACATTCCTCATAATAGGACTATTCCACCCTATTGTGATAAAACTTGAATATCACTTCGGCGTGAAAAGCTGGATAATATTCCCGATAGTAGGAACAGCCGCTCTTGTCGCGTCTCTACTTATTGACAATGTGATAGCCTCTTCGCTGCTCGGCGTTCTCGCTTTTTCCTCTTACTGGTCTATCCTTGAGATATTCGAACAGGAAAAACGCGTAAAAAAAGGCTGGTTCCCAAAGAACCCTAAACGCAACGATTATAAATTCTGATGGAAGTTCCATTAAAGGTCATAGCGCATATAGAGAGCGATTTTGACTCAAAATTTGGTGTGCCCCGGCAGAGCGGACTCGCTTCGTCTCTGATGGCAAGAGTTGTGTTCAAGCCTGAATACAGAACCCCAGAAGCCTTTCGCGGAATAGAAGAGTTTTCTCACATCTGGATAATCTGGGACTTTTCAGAATCACACAAAGACAGGTGGTCGCCCACAGTCAGGCCGCCACGATTAGGCGGAAATACTCGCATAGGAGTGTTCGCCACCCGCTCTCCGTTCAGGCCAAACCCGCTGGGCTTATCTTGCGTGAAACTTGAACGCATTGAGTTTGACAAAAAAGACGGGCCCGTGCTTGTCATCTCAGGAGCAGACATGATGAACGGCACGCCGGTGTTCGACATCAAGCCATACCTGCCGTCAGCCGACTCTGTTGCAAACGCCTCCGGCGGATTCTCCGAAAAAAACATAAAGAAAACATTGCAAGTAGTATGGGACGACACGCAAATAGCCGATTTCCCTGAAAATAAAAAAGATGCGCTACGTCAAGTTCTGGAATTAGACCCCAGACCAGCCTACCAAGATGACCCGAACCGCATATACGGATTCTCCTTCGCTGGATATGAAATATCATTCTCCGTAAAAAACGACACTTTATTTATAAAAAATATTTATAAAATTTAGAGTTTTGGCACGATATTTGCTAAGCTTAACCCTTTACAACGCTAACAACGCCACACAACTCAACTTATATGCCATTTTACGGATTTTACCCATATTTTATATTTATTCAGCAAAAAGATTTTATCTTTGCACATTTGGCGCGATATTTGCTATGCCAAGCCAATGTATAAATCACACCTCGTCACATCCGTTTCAGCCCTTAAACAGTACGCTTTATCTAAAAAAAACATAAAACTCAATAAAAAAATTGATTTTTTTCTATATTTGCATCGCCATCTCAATGGTTTGGCACGGTATTTGTATTATTACAAGTAGAAATGGGCTGTGAAGCTCGTGCAGTTTATATATGATTTGTAGTTTAGTTCTAGGTTGCGTTTTATTTTAAAATAAAACGATTGAGGCTCACTTTCCCCAAAAGGTGAGCCTCTTAACTTTTTAGGCAATCTCTATAATTTATGATTTTTATTATTTTTCGTCATCATTTCCGTATCCGATGCCTTTGAAACAAGTTTGCTCATCGCCATATGTCACATCACGGCCTCCATCTACCGAACCTGCCCCTTTTAACATCTTACACAACAATGTTCAAAACCATACGAAAGCACATTATCCGCCCCGAACACCTCCACAATCAAAGAATTACGCCGTTTTTATGCTGCACAACATATATATAAATCTTGCAGGAAACAAAAAAAGCTCATACTTTTGTGCCGAGTATAAATGTTTCCTTGCGTGGCTCTTAAAAAAGCTCTTGATATTGAGGATATTGGGCAGAACGAAGTGTCATTTGTGTGTTTCCGGCAATTCTCTCCCTTCTTACATATTTTGCTTTATTTGAGATTCATTTAAGGAAACTTTTTTGAGGCTTTGACCTCTTAATGTTTCATAAAAATGAAGGAAAAATGAAGAAATTATTGTTATCAGTTATCGCTCTTTGCGGCGTAATGTCCGTAAGCGCGCAGAGGTTCCCTACCGAAACTGTCCGTCCTTGGTTAGACGAAACCAAAGGAGGACTAAAAGAAGCCAGATACTTTGGAGAGTGGGGAGCATGGATGGACGAATCGTTCAATGTTGTTCGCGACGCAGAGAAAAACACTGTTTCGCTGGAGCACATCTCAGAAGGCGAAGTTGTGAGCAAGGAGACATGGATCTACAACTCAAACAAACAGCTTGTCCGCTACGAAAACTCTGACATCATAAAAAAGTATGAGTACGACGCAAACGGTCTGGAAAGCAAGGTTGTCACAACTAACATAGAAAGTGGCGTTTCAGACTCTGTTATGTACACCGACGGCAAACTCACATATTCAATTGTCAACGGTCTTCCGTTCTCATTCACACAAACTGAGGCAGACGGACTAATCACTCGTATAGGAAAGACAGAAGACGGAGAAGAGGTCATAACCGAAATTATAAATGACAAAGGAGAGCTCATCTCGTCTGTCCAAACTTCGGGCGACAAAATCATCAATCAGTCTCGTTCTTCGTTCGCTTATAACGAAGCCGGGCTGCTCGCTCAGCGCGTTGACAGCATTTGGTCAAGCAACTTGTCAAAATTCATGGTGGGCAGTAAAATCAATTATGAATACGACTCAAAAGGCCGTGTCATAAGAGAAAAAGACTCTAAAAAAGGCACTGTGGATTATGTTTACGACCACAATGGGAACATGTCCATATCTTGCAAAATCGAGTCTAACTACTACTCTTCCAGATACTTGATATTTGAATATGAAGGTGACAAGGCTGAAGAGTTCGAAGCTTTCGACGCTTCTATGTATCCTACAGACAATTATCCTCCTGAATCTCCAGTTGCAAAACATGGAAAATTGCAGGTGTCTGGCACTAATATGGTTGACGTGAACGGAGATATGGTTGTGCTTCGCGGCATGAGCACTCATGACTTGCTTTGGTTCAAAAACTGCTACAACTCAAGCTCCCTCGACGTGCTTGTTGACGACTGGAACATCAACCTGTTCCGATTGGCTTCGTATGCGGAAGACCAGATCAAGAACAGCAACGGAGAAGCAAGAAAAGCTTTCATAGACGAACTTGTTGACGAATGCGCGCAGAGAGGCATATACTGCATGATTGACTGGCATATCCTTAACGCAGGAACTAACGACCCATGGTACGCTATGGAAGAGGCTAAGGAGTTCTTCGACTATATGTCTAAAAAGCACGCAGGCAAAGCTCACGTCATTTATGAAATATGCAACGAGCCAAACGGAAGCATAAGCTGGGCAAGAGTAAAATCTTACGCTCAGGAGATTGTTGAGGTGATTCGCAAGAACGACCCTAACTCAATCATCATCTCGGGTACTCCTGTATGGAGCCAGCGCGTAACAGCACCTGCTGTCAGTCCGCTTAACTACCCTAATATGATGTATGCGCTTCACTTCTACGCAGACACTCACAAGCAGGAACTTAGAAACGCTGCTGATTTTGCGATTGCTAACGGATGCCCTATTTTCGTCACAGAGTTCGGAACTTGCAACTCGTCCGGTAACGGAGGCTTCAACTTGGCTGAGTCTTTGGTATGGTTTGAGTGGATGAACAAGAACAACGTAAGCTGGGCTAACTGGAACTTCGGCGACAAGCAAGAGACAGCTTGCGTGCTGCAACCAGGAAGCTGCAAGGCTAAGACTTGGGACAAACTCACAGAGTCTGGAGTTCTTATCAAATGTGTTCTGAACGACCCTTCTTTGGCTAGCGTTGACTCTTGCTTCAATGCAGGCATGGGCAATGATGAAGAAGAGGAAGAAGAGGAGATTGTAAAACCAGAAGAGGGAGCTGTCGGATACGTCAATTCGCTGGAAGGTGTCTCTGTTGCTCCAAATCCTATAGAAAGTGATTTGACTGTCAGATTTGAAGACGACAACTATACTGTAAGCGTTATTGACTTCACAGGCAATGTCATTATCCGTCAGGATTTTGCAAAGGGCGAAAACACAATCAACGTGTCTAACTTGCAGAACGGCCTTTACATCGTGAAGGTAGAAAGCGATGGCAAGTTCTACACAGAAAAGATAGAGAAACGTTAATGTTTCTTACTTTGACATCAGCTTATTTTAGTTAAAATATATATGTGATTTTTGGGTTAAACTTAATTGAAGGGCCGTACTGAGCGTGAGTTTAGTGCGGTCCGCCTTTTTTTGAAATCTGCCTAAAGCTCGATTTCGGTCATATTCATATTGAGCAAGTTTATAGAAAGCAACCGTCCGTCAAGCGGCTCTCCGCACCCCGAAATTACCTTTATAGCCTCTATAGCCTGCAAAGTTCCGATTACGCCGGGCACCGGACCCAAGACGCCTTTCACATCTGAAGAATCTTCTGCATCCGGAAACAAATCTGCAAAACGTCCTGCCCGTCCATAATTAAACACAGACACAGCCCCGTCAAACTCACCTATGCTTCCGAAAACATACGGTTTGCGCAGCCTATGAGTCACATCATCTATCAAGTAGCGAGTTGCAAAACTATCGCAACCGTCTATCACCACATCATATTGCGAAATTATCTGCTCTGCATTATCTACAGTCAAAAAAACAGTGTAAGCCTCAACAGAAACATCAGAGTTAATCTCTTCTATGCGACTCTTTGCGCACTCCGCTTTAGGCAATCCAACTTCACTCTCTTTGTACAACACCTGTCGCTGCAGATTGCTCGTCGAAACCACATCACCATCTATAATGCCGATTGAGCCAACGCCGGCCGCCGCAAGATACAGCGCCACAGGCGACCCAAGACCGCCCGCCCCAACAATCAGAACCTTTGCGTCACGAAGCCTTTGCTGTCCGTCAGCTCCAAACTCAGGGAGCATAATTTGTCTAGAATATCTATTATCTTTCATAAATTCAAATTTACAAAAAAGGCTTTGCAAACAAAGCAATCTGCAAAACCTTCTTCTATTGTTATCACCACGGCAAATAGCTGCGGAGCTTAATTCAAAATATCGTCCCAATCCTTCCACACAGGCTCGCGCCCCATCTTTTTCAGCGTCGCGTCAATCTCTGCAGTGGTGCGGTCGTCGCTCACGTGGAACTGCTCCAAAGTCTGCGGATAAGAGAAATAACCGCCCGGCTCCGTCTTGCTTTCCGCGCTCATGGTAGTAACGCCCAGCGTCGCCATATTGTCACGAATATAAGCCGGCTCCCTTGTAGAGAAGCTGATATCAACATCATGGTCAAAGATACGCATTGCGAAGGTAAGCTGTGCCAGTTCCTTGTCGGTCATCACCACATTAGGCTGGAAGCCTCCGTTCTCGCTCGGTCTCATGCGCGGAAAATTCACGCTATACTTAGTTCTCCAATAGTTTTTCTGAAGATAGCGAAGATGATAAGCCATCATCGTCACGTCCGTCCGCCACTCTTCAAGACCAATCAGCACACCCATTCCGATACTATGCACGCCAGCCTGCCCCATACGGTCAAACCCGTTCACACGCCATTCAAAATTAGACTTCATGCCCCTTGGGTGATAGATATTGTAATTGGCCTTGTTGTAAGTCTCCTGAAAACAGATGACTCCGTTCAGACCATGTTCCGTAAGATACTTGTACTCTTCCGCCTTCAGCGGCATCACCTCAATCTTCAAATTAGAAAAATAAGGCTTTGCAATATCCAGAGCCTTTGCGATATAGTCAACGCCCGCCTTTGCCGGATTCTCGCCTGTCACGATAAGCAGGTTTTCAAACGGTCCGAGTTTCTTAATCGCCTTATATTCATTCTCAATCTCTTCGTACGTCAGAATGGTACGTTTCATAGGGTTGCTGACATGAAAGCCGCAGTACACGCACGAGTTTGTGCATGAGTTTGTTATATAAAGCGGAATGAACATCGACATGGTTTTGCCGAATCTCTCCAGCGTATATTTCTGGCTAAGCTGCGCCATAGTCTCCAGATATGGAGCGGCGGCCGGCGAGATAAGAGCCATGAAATCGTCAACATTAAGACGACTCTTGGCCAGCGCCCTGCGCACGTCCGCATCTGTTTTCGCATAAATAGACTTAGTGGTCTCTTCCCACGAAATCTTCTCTAATTCTTCACTAAACATTTTTATTTTAATAAAATTTCAAATCACTAACTTCATCTCTTTTTGCCCAACCGTTTGCGCGTAGCCTTTATGACGCTCTGCACGCCTTTAGAGTAAAAAGACGGCTCGCAGCTCTCCACTATACATTTCAGTTCAGGGAGCAGTTCCGGCTCTTTCTCGCACAATTTAAGGGCAAGTTTCATACAATTAGCCTGAACAGCTATGGCGCGCGCCGGCGACAACATATTGTCGAAACAAAAATTCAGAAGCCCCACTCTCACCTCGTCCACCGGAAGTGCCAAAAGTATATTTAGCAATATGCGACGTTTACCATCATGTCCGCAACTTATCACCAACTCCGACAGCTCATTTCGTTTGTCGAGAAACAGTTCCGGACAATTATCACAAAGGTGCTCGCAAACCCAAAGAGCATGCCACGAAACCCGCTCATCTTCAGAAAAGGCCAGACCGTACAGCACGTCAAACATATCTGGCGAAGCCTCAACCGAGTCAGCGAGAGCCTTGACCTTTTTCACGCCAAGCCTTCCGTCAGACAATATCTCTTCAAGCCCGTTCATCACTGCTTCACTCTCTCACTATACCATAGCCCGAATATGATAAGAGCCGCTCCAGCCGCAGAGAAAACCGTCAGTCTCTCGTCCAAGAAGAAATACGACGCCACGATAGTCACCAGAGGCAGCAAATAGACATACACATTAGTCTTTATCACCCCAAGTTTATCAATCGCGGTATTCCATGTAGAGAAGCAGACAGCCGAAGCCACCAGCCCAAGGTACAGAAGATTCCCGAAAACCACAGGCTGAGCGAAACCCTCCAGCGGAAAGCAGAACGGCTTGACGAAGATGAAATACGGAATGATTGTCAGCAGTCCGTAAAAAAAGCAGCTTCTCGTGATATAAAGCGCATTGTACTTGCCTACGAAAAACTTCTGCACCACACAGTAAATAGCCCAGCAGACCACAGAGCCGAACGCCAGCAAGTCGCCCATCGGACTAAGTTTCAGAATAAAATTACCGTTGAAGATGATTAACGCCACACCAGCGAAAGCGACTACAGAGCCTACGGCGAACCTGCCGGTGAGACTTTCTCCCTTCACGGTGAAATGGGTCATCAGCGCGGTAAAGATAGGCACCGTCGAAGTAATCAAGGCGATGTTTGACGCATGCGTATAGTACAGAGCCGAGTTCTCCAGCAAGAAATACAGCGACCCGCCGAAGAAGCCCATCGCGAAGAATATAAGCTCGTCCGTCCAGCTCTTCACCTTATGAACCTTTGGATAGAGCAAGAACAGAAACACATACCCCAAAATAAATCTGCAAGTCATAATCTCGGCCGGCACCAGACCCGCGAGAATCAACTTTTTAGAAGCAATAAGCGTAGAGCCCCAGACAAGCGCCGTGCACAGCGCCATTACATGATACTTAAACATTTGCCTATCAATTTAGTATAAAATCGCCAGTTCCTATTGCATACACAATATAGCAACAAGCGCCGCGATTGCCAAGCACAGCCCAAGCCCGTAAAACATCGGCAGTCTGAAAGCCTTCGGCTCCCGTTTCTCTATCCTCTTATGTTCCGGCTTGCCCTCCAGAACAGAGCCTCCGGCCTGCCCTCTGTCTCCTACTTTTCGTCCGCAAGAGAGACAATATTTAGCATCATCGGCAAGCGGAGAGCCGCAATTATAGCATCGCATATCAGTTAATTATTTACAATCTTTCAAATCCCTGCTAAGCTTCAGAGCGCAAAAATTCGGGCCGCACATAGTGCAGTACTCGCCGTCCTCATGTCGCCCTGCCTTGAAATACTCAAGCGCCCTTTCCGGGTCGAGGCTCAAATTGAACTGGTCCTTCCATCTGAACTCGTATCGAGCCTTGCTCAGCGCATTGTCACGCACAGCCGCGCCCGGATGACCCTTAGCCAAGTCTGCCGCATGAGCCGCAATCTTGTAAGTCACCACGCCTGAGCGCACATCCTCCTTATCCGGAAGTCCAAGATGCTCCTTCGGCGTGACGTAGCAAAGCATAGCCGTTCCGAACCAGCCAATCTGCGCCGCGCCAATCGCGCTTGTTATATGGTCATAGCCCGGCGCGATATCAGTCACAAGAGGGCCAAGCGTGTAGAAAGGAGCATTATGGCAAGCCTCAATCTGCTTATCCATATTCTCTCTGATCTTATGCATCGGCACGTGCCCCGGACCTTCTATAAACGCCTGCACGTTCTTCTCCCAGCACCTCAGCACAAGCTCGCCCAGCGTCTCCAGCTCAGCAAACTGCGCCTCATCATTCGCGTCGAACGTAGAGCCGGGACGCAGACCGTCGCCAAGAGAAGCCGCCACGTCGTAAGCCGCAAGAATATCGCAGATTTCGTCAAAATGCTCATACAAGAAACTTTCGCGGTTATGAATCAGGCACCATTTGCTCATGATGCTTCCGCCGCGGCTGACAATACCGCATAGACGCTTGTCCGCAAGATGCACATTCTTCAAGCGGATACCAGCATGAATAGTGAAGTAATCCACACCCTGCTCGCACTGCTCAATAAGCGTATCTCTGTAAATCTCCCAAGTCAGGTCCTCCACCCTTCCGTCAACCTTTTCAAGTGCCTGGTAGATCGGCACAGTACCGACCGGCACCGGGCAGTTGCGCACAATCCACTCTCGCGTCTCATGAATATTGGCGCCAGTAGAGAGGTCCATCAGCGTGTCGCCGCCCCACTTGCAGCTCCACACCGCCTTTTCCACCTCTTCATCAATACTCGAAGTTGTGGCAGAGTTACCTATATTAGTATTAATCTTCACAAGGAAATTACGGCCTATAATCATAGGCTCCGCCTCCGGGTGGTTGATGTTAGCCGGAAGCACCGCGCGTCCAGCCGCAATTTCGTCACGCACAAACTCCGGCGTGATATGGCTCTCAATCCCAAGCTCCTTGCAGTTCATATTCTCACGAATCGCCACATACTCCATTTCCGGCGTCACGATGCCCTGCTTCGCATAGTACATCTGCGAGATCTGGCAACCCTTCTTTGCCCTGTAAGGCAGTTCAATATGCTCAAACCTGAGATGGTCCAGACTTTTGTCGTCGCGTCTCTTGCGTCCATACTCCGAAGAGATTTCGGTCAGCTGCTCCACATCGCCGCGCGCCTTTATCCACTCCTCGCGAAGCCTTGGCAGCCCCTTCTTCAAATCAATATTCGCCTCCGCATCACCGAAAGCTCCGCTTGTGTCATAAATATAGACATCCGGATTCTCGTGAAAAACACGCTCTCCGTCAACAATCTCCACCGTCGGCATCTGCTTAACCTTTCGCATACCGACCTTGATGAACGGGAAACGTTCTCCCGTCATATATACCTTTTCCGAATTAGGAAATTCAATCTTCATACACCTAAAAAAATTAGTCAAGGAAACTTGTCAAAGGCGAACTTGCATTCGCGCACACACTCACACTGCCCAGTCCTGCCTCGAACGCTCTTCTACCGGCTGTCACCGCCTCTTTGAACGCCACCGCCATCGCCACAGGGTCTCCGGCAATCGCAATCGCCGTGTTCACAAGCACAGCATCGGCACCCATCTCCATAGCCGCAGCAGCATGACTCGGAGCGCCAATTCCGGCGTCCACCACAACCGGCACGTTAGACTGCTCGATTATGATCTGAAGAAAATCCTCCGTACGCAGCCCCTTGTTCGTTCCGATAGGAGCTGCAAGCGGCATCACAGTCGCAGCCCCCGCCTCTTCAAGGCGCTTGCAAAGCACAGGGTCTGCCTGACAATAAGGCAGCACAACAAAGCCAAGCTTCACAAGTTCCTCGCACGCCTTCAATGTCTCAATCGGGTCCGGCAGCAGATAACGAGGGTCCGGGTGCACCTCCAGCTTCAGCCAGTTTGTGCCAAAAGCCTCGCGTCCCATCTGAGCCGCAAAAACAGCCTCCTTCGCGTCTCTCGTGCCGCTCGTATTAGGCAGAAGCTGAATATTAGGATTCACAATGTGCTTCAGCATATCATCCTCCTTGTCGTCCAGATCGACACGCTTCATGGCGACCGTAACCATCTCTGTCTCAGACGCGATTATAGACTGTTCCATCAAAAGATTAGAACTGAACTTTCCTGTTCCCAAAAAAAGGCGCGAGTCAAACTCCCTGCCTGCAATAACCAGTTTTTCCATTGAATAAAAACATTAACGAACAGACACGACGAACCGCGCATCTGCCTCTATACATAAAAACATTCGGGGGAAACACTCCCTTCGCAGCATTACCTGCGCAGGTTCAACGGGTATAATCTCAGCCCGGCAAAGGCACCCCAACGCCACAAAAGTAGTAAAAAGTATTGAGAATTCCTTAATAATACCGCGAAGAAATTTGGTGCTGCCTTCCAGGCAGGTGAGCGCCTTATCATACTCCACCCCGAGACTTCGTCACGGGTTACCGTCGCTACGCTTTGTGCTGCCTTCCAGGCAGAGACAGAGACGATGCAAGGCAGAAGGCTCAAACTTTTAAATGAAAGAGCTGCAAGTTGCCCATACCTTTGCGCAACAATAATTTAATTCAACATTTATCATGGCAATATTCGAATTGAAAATATTAGTGTCCGATAAAAACTGTGACAATAGCTGCAAAAACTATTGTTTTCATGCTCTTAATCAAAGCCGTTACTCAAAAACAAACAATGAAGGTGCGTCAAAACGCAAGGTTATCTTACATTTTGACGCACCTACTTCAAAACTAAGTTTGTTCTATTCTCTCCAAAATTTCTTTATTTCTCCAACAAAATCGCCGGCAGGTCGTTTGGCGAGCCGTCTGTGTTCACAACAGGGAAGTCGCCTTTGTAGCACCAATGAGCGTTGTTGATGTTATGCTTCTTGAATATTGTTGTAATGTCTCTGTACCACTTCATGCGAGTCTCTTTGTCTATGTATTCAGGGAACACGCCAAATTCGCCACAATAAACCTGCAAACCGTACTCTTCCCCCTTCTTTATGGCAGGAAGAATCTCCTGTTCCATCACATTGATGTCATAATTCTGATTACATCTGCGGAAGTACGCTAGAGTGTCAGCTGGCAGCGAAGCGTAGAAAGATGTGTCTTCGATAGCCAAGCCCGGATACTGAATCTTTCCGTCGTACTTCTTCTGTACAGTCCAGTGCGCTCTGTAATGAGTGACAAGAATCGGGTTGTAATAATGGAAACTCAGAATCAGATTTTTGTCGTTTTCCGGCACTTTGAGGTACTGTATGGTTTCGACAGACTGCTGCCAGTTAGACCCTACGATGATGGTTCTTTCAGGCTCAGTCTCTCTGATAGAAGCTATCAGTCTGGCTTCAAGTTCGTTAAGCTCTTCGTGAGACGGAGCTATGGCTTCGTTCAGAAGTTCATATGCAAGCCTGTCGTTAGGATAATCCTTCAAGAAAGACTGCAGGTCTTTCCAGATTGCGATAAGCTTCTCTTTCTCTCCCGGTTTCTGGAATAGAGTGTTTTCACCCGGACGGGCGTTAAAATGAAACGACCTGATGATGTGCAGGTCAATGATGATGTTCATATTATTCTCCAGCGTCCAGTCTATCGCATTCTTCATCAAGGCGAACGCCTCTTCGTGACGGTTCATGTTTTCGTCATACATCTGAACCTCGTCGATAGGAAGGCGAACATGGTCAAATCCCATCGCCGCAATTGAGTCGAAATCCTTTTTTGTTATCTGATTGGCACGTTCCTCACCCCTACTGTCTGACTGAGAGAGCCAGTGGCTCACGTTGACACCTGTTCCGAGTTTAAAATTAGTGCAAGCAGTCTTTGCTGTAGTGTCCGCTGCCGCATCGCTTGCCGGCTGGCTCGTTGTGCTTCCGCCTCCGCAAGATGCAGTTAGCAAAGCGATTCCCAACGACAGGAATAAAGTTCTTGTTTTCATTCTCATATCTAAATATTTTTATTTTTAACTGTCAGATTTAGTAGAAAAGAGGGCTCTTCCGTCCGCTGATTTGTCTGCATGAAAGAACCCATGAATACAAAGATAGCAAACTAAACGTCAAAAAAAAGCGATTTGAAAAGTTTTGGTCAAATTTTTTCAAGAATATCGTAGGCCTTATTCAGTTCTGCGGTTTTTTCAGTCGCCATTCTGCGTCTATGTTCAGACGCTCCTGCAAATTTGTCCGGATGATTTTCCACTATCAGTTTTCTGTACGCCTTTTTTACATCATCCTTAGACGCTCCAGGCTCCAGTCCCAGAACTTTGTACGCATTCAGTTCGGCAGCTGTGTATCTGGACGAGTTTGTTCTGTAAGAAGAACTTTGTGAATTGCGGTATTTGTTGTCGTGATTGTATTGGTCTTCTTTAAACTCGTTGTCATTAACATTATCTGCAAAAGTTTGCCAGAATAGGTCTCTGTCTGTAAAACGCAGATTTATGTGCTGCATTATCTGAGACAGCAGTTCGGACTGAGTCTTGCCGATTCCGCCATTTGCAGACGCAAGGCGAAAAAGAAGTGATGTTATAGAAATTTTATTGTGATAAGACAACGACCTGTTTGCGTACAGGCAAGCCACCTTTACGCTGACGCTCTTTTTTGAAGTGTCTCGCAGGAATAAAAGCACCTTTTGCCCCTGCTCCTGAGAAAAGTTCTTAGCAAGATATTTCTTTACGATTTCAAGTTCCTTTTTTGAGAATCTGCAATCAGCCATAATTATGACAGAGCACAAACTTGCTATAGCAAAAGCCTGCGTGTCAAAATTATCCTGCGTGTAACCGTTTTTCGTTTTGTCGCTGTTACGCAGATAAAAGACGACGAAGAAAAATACGAAAATTATAAGTACTTCCATTTTCAGTTAACCAGCTTAAGGCAAATTCTATAAATTACGTTTGCCATTTCCGTGCCCCGTCGATTTGGACGCTTTTGAATTCAATTGTCAGTCTCGCCCGCATTCGCTCTGTTATGATATAGTCATCGCCACTTCGCAAATATGCGCCCTAATAGCACATCTCAAAACCACATATCAGCCTAAACTATAAACTTCCTATTTTTCAAAAGACAACGAGAACTTGTCTATCTTCACCATAGCGATAGAAGAGAACTGTGCGAAATCTGGAAACAAAGCCGGTCTAATCTCTATAGAAATTCTTTTAGAGAATCTGGCTTCGCCCTCTCCTTTGTACTCAAACAGCATAGGCGTTCCGTCCTCGTCCAGCTGCATGATTGGGAAATTGACCAAACTTGTGCTTACCGGAAATCTAAGTCCCCACTCCTCAATCTCAAAAGACAAAATATTACCCTTTTCATTGGAAATGCTTACATGCTCAATATCGTCAGTAATAGATTTTTGTTCAAAATTTGCAACTTCCGCGTCGCAAGAGAGCTTTTCTTTACAGAAGTCTGCCGCCGCCTGAGTGGACACATACGCTTTGCTGATGACATATCTGCTTTTGCCATTAGACTCGAACTTGCCCGGGATGAACAGCAGCTGCTTGTACGGTCCCACGCTCGAACTTTCGTAATTGATGTAAACAACAGCACCCAGTCCGCCGACATACATATTCTTCAGTTTAGAGTCTAAAAACGTGTCGTTCTTAACAAACTCCTCACTGAAGTTGTAAATAGATATATAACCTGACCCTTTTGAATTGTCTATTATATTGCCCATAACCGAAATAAATCTTATGGTGCAAAATTAATCAGAAAAAAGGATTATTTCATGATTCTTTGGATAAATTTGTTTGTTTTTTGTGCTTTTTTCTCAAGACTATTTGCTGCCAGCTACAAAAGCCTCTGCGGTTCGCTCTCTTTGACGTGCAGTTTGGTGATGTCGGCAAAGGCTCTGTTCAGTTCCTTCATGCGTTCAGTTGCGGCGTGCCGCTCCTCTTCGGACGCCAGCTCAAACTTGTCCGGATGACAGTCCTGCGCCAGTTTGCGGTACGCCCTCCTAACCTCTTCAAAAGATGCGTCAACATTCAGGTGCAGCGTCTTGAAAGCGTCGCAGATACGCTTGGAGCAAAACAGATATCCGCTGTCCTCCTTAAGATATTCTCCATAAGTTTTCATTAAAAGTTTCAGGTCTTTTTCGGAAAGGAAGCCGGGAGTATAGACAATCTGCCTTATCATCTTCAAAGCTTCTTTCCGTTCTGTCTCTTCGGATAGCGTGACTAAGTCAAAAAGCAGAGTGGCAATCGCCTTTCTGTCTCGTTGCGAAAAATTTATAACGGCGGAACGGGACAATTTTTCTACGTTGACGCTTTTTCGGCTGCTCCGGCTCCTTTTGCCCTTACTTTTTAGCTGAGGTTTACAGAAGTCTGGCTCCGACAGGTTCGTCTTGATTGCGCAGACCAATTTCCTTGCATCGTCTTCATTCAGTTTTTTCAAGAAGAAATTGGTCAGTATGGCTTCGGACTTTTGAAGCTCCCCTTTATTGTGCTTCAAGACAAGAGACACTATGTTGACGAACAGCCTTTTCTTCAATGCGGCCTTTCTTATACGGCAAGCATCCCTTTTCTTTTCTCTCCGCGCAGTGGCTTTCCTGAGCAAAAGGAAAGCCACGGAGGCAATCACAACCGCAATTACAGAGCCAATCAGTCCGCCAATCAGATAGCCCAAAGAGAGAACATTTGCCGCTATTATAAATTTGTTTTCCCTTATGTTTTCTATATCTGCCGCTATGTAAGGAACGGAAAAAAACATCGCATTCATCCATAAAAAATAAAGCAATGTGTTATTATCCTTGCCAAATAACAACAGAATAACTTCAACTATGGCGCCTATGGCAACAGCACCTAATGTTAATTTAAAATTCATGGAGGAAAATGTGAAAAGGAACGCTGCCACAGTGTAACATGCAACAACATTGATAGCGGAGATTAAGCCTTCTTCTTTGAAAAATAATATTGAAAGAGCAATGATTGCAATTGCCGAAAAGTGGTCTGTTATTCTGACGTACAGCGATGCTGCCAGCGCAGACAGTGTCAGGTGAAGAACATGGCTATTTGTCGAGTAATGAGAAAAAAAAGGGACTGCCAGCGCCATTGCAAATTTGAGACTCTGCAGAGTCCGGCTCTCTTCGCCTGGCTCCTTGCAACGCATGAATTTAAACAAAGCCAGTATGCAAGCCAACACATAAAACACAAAAATCATGCTGATATTGCTCGCGGTAAATATGTCTAAGCTTTTTGTTGGAAATACAATTGCGCACACGGTAAAGGCAACAATGGATATGAACAGAATGTCCCTGCCGCTTTTATTACGCAAGAGATAACAAGCTGCGAGAGAGACAAGAACCTTCAGAAGAATCGAGATAAAATCCATATGCATGCTGTTTTGTTAAGAAATTCCAGATAAAACCAAACGAGGCATTCTACCGCTTTGCGTGCTTCTCTATTGTGGCAAACGCTTTGTTCAGCTCCTTCATGCGTATGTTGGCTGCATGGCGCTCTGCCTCCGGAGCGTTGGCGAACTTGTCGGGGTGATTCTTCATCGCCAGCCTTCTGTAGGTTCTTTTGACTTCGTAAAAGTCGGTGCCAGGCTTGAGTCCGAGCAAGGCAAACGCCTCCGAAACATTTTGCAGCAGACCGTTTTCCGACGTCTCTCTTTCATGCCGCTTTTGTTCCCTCTTCTGCTCTTTCTTCTCCTCAGCCCCGGCTTC
This sequence comes from Paludibacteraceae bacterium, assembly GCA_017632345.1. Classification (GTDB taxonomy): domain Bacteria; phylum Bacteroidota; class Bacteroidia; order Bacteroidales; family Paludibacteraceae; genus RGIG9379. The sequence continues at coordinate 6,688 of JAGBRL010000019.1, read as the reverse complement.
TCCCCACTGAAATCCGACAAAATACTTTTGGTGTTTTTTTATCAGTTCGGCCCTTTTCTTCGCAGATATTTTGAAACTGTTCATTATTTGGTCGAGCAGTTCCATTTCGGCCCTGTATATACCGTTTTGCGATGATATTTTGAAAAGAGCCTCAACAAGCGCAATTTTGTTGTTGGTGGTCAGTTTTGTTTTCGCTGAGTTAATGTGCGATGTGATGTTTAAGTTCGGATTGGCAAGATGCTTTTCGGTCTCCTCAAGAGCGGCCCTGATGTTTTTTCTTGAGAATCCGAGCTCTACAAACAGACTGATTGATATGTCGCGCGATTTTTCGGTCAGCCCGCCATTGTACTTCAGCATCATTGCCAATATATTTGCGACCGGGCCGATTGCCGCATTTGAAAAACTTCTTGATATAAAATTAAACACAAAAAAAAATGAATATACGGAAGAAAAAACAATGAGCACAACTCCCAAAAAGCCGTTTTCAAAGCAACAAACTTTAAGCGAGGCTATCCACGCTAAAATCACGGAGATAATCGTTTTTGTCATTTCTGTCGGTTTGACAAGAATAGGGGCAACATAGGCATAAATAAAAAGGCCAACAACACCAAAGGAACACATATATACAAAGGGTTCCAAAGACATTCTACCGGGAGAATGCAGTTCAAAGACACCGTAAGGGAATCCGCCCACAATAATAGCGCAGGTCGCAGACAAAGCCACAAAGTCTGGTATTACTTCTGATGTTAAAATATAAATTTGTTCGTTAAGGTCGTATAAGCGAGGGATTTTCAAGGCTGACTCTGAAATATCCTTTGCCACAATTCCGAACATGCAGACGAGATAGCTGAGCAGCACGGAGGTGGTCATTAAGACTGCGTGCGAACATATCGCATTGCAAATCAATACGAAAAAGAAAACGAAACAGACAACTTGTTTTTTCTCCATATCTCTTATCGCAATATAAGAGGCGAAAGAAAACAGAGCAAACAGAGCTGATAAAATGATGTGTTCAGAGGCAAAGGCTAAAAAGAACAAAAGAAGAAACCAGGAGACAAAGAGAAGCGGCACTATGGTGCCTGTGCGATATGAGGGGTCATAAACTGTGCCGCAAGCCCGACATTTATCGCTCTTTTCGAACGACCAGTTCAGATGGTGACCGCATTTTGTGCAGGCATTGACGAAAAAAACTTTGTAAATGTGTTTCAATCCCATGACTTTGTCTCTTTATAGTTTGTGCAAATTTAAACTAAATTTATGCCTCCGCAAAATAACGTGAAACGAAAATCTGTCAAACTTTGAAACTTAAAATCGCCTCAAGTGCTCTTCAATTAGAGAAAGTGCTTTGTTCAGCTCCCTCATGCGTATGTTGGCTGCTTGGCGCTCTGCCTCCGGAGCGTTGGCGAACTTGTCGGGGTGATTCTTCATTGCCAGCCTTCTGTAGGTTCTTTTGACTTCGTAAAAGTCGGTGCCAGGCTTGAGTCCGAGCAAGGCAAACGCCTCCGAAACATTTTGCAGCAGACCGTTTTCCGATGCCTCTCTTTCATGCCGCTTTTGTTCCCTCTTCTGCTCTTCCTTCTCCTCAGCCCCGGCTTCTCCCCACTGAAATCCGACAAAATACTTTTGGTATTTTTTTATCAGTTCGGCCCTTTTCTTCGCAGATATTTTGAAACTGTTCATTATTTGGTCGAGCAGTTCCATCTCTGTTTTGCATATATTCTCGTTTTGTGCCGATATATTGAACAGAGCTTCGACAACCGATATTTTGTCTTTGTATGTAAGGCTGAAGTTTGCTTTTTTTAGATTATGCGTTATGTTGATGTTCGGGTTTGCAAGACTATTCTCAATCTCTTTAAGTCCATGTTGAAACATCTCTTTTGAGTTGATGTTTAGTTGAATAAATAGGTTGTATGTGGCATTTCGCGATTTTTCGGTCAGTCCTCCATTGTATTTCATCATCAGTGCCAAGATATTTGGAACAGAGTCGATTTTGTCTTTCTTGCTTGATGTATTTGAAAGTTGAAATATTACAATAATAAGATATATTGCACCAATGACCAATGTTGTAAATAACATTTCCATATCACGTATGCAAGACCAAACTAAACCGGCACCAATGCAAAACATGAGTACATATTGAACAATATTAGCTGCTTTTTTTGAATTGATTAATAACAGAAGGAGTGCCGTCACGAAGATGAGTGAGCCTTGGCCTAAAAATATGAAAGCAAAGCACGAGGCTAAAACTGATATATATTGCGGAACATATTCATATACAAAGAACCGAAATGTTTTGTCGTGCAAGGCAGGGTACTTTGAGGCTAACTCCGAGAGAGTTTTCTTGGCCGATATGCACAAGCAGACAAAGCTGATAAACAACGTCGCAAGTATAAAATCAATAGGTTGTGACAGTATTCTGCTGCATAACACCACGCAAAAAAATGAAAAGAGGAGATTCTGTTCTCTCCCTTTTTTTCTAAGCACAATGTACAAAGGCACAGAACAGAGCATCACTGTTGTTGGAGATACTCCAAAAGTTCTAATTACTTCGAAAAAGGCTATGACAAAAAGCCCCAAGCCAAAGGCAAAAATCCCATAAATCAATGTGATAAATGCTAAATAAAGGCTTCTGTAGATAATAATTAATCTGTTATATTCTGTTCCACAATGTGCACATTTGTTGCTTTTGAGAGAAACCCGCCCATTGCAGGATGGATTTGGACAATGGAAGATTAAGTCTAATATATGATTAAAAAATTTATATAGCCAATCTAAACTCATAAAATTGTTTTTAGTGATTATCTTGCGAAATTAACCGAAAACGGTGAAATCGCAAAATAACGTGAAGCGAAAATCTGTCAAACTGCGCTTTCTTTCAATTCTTTGTTGTATCTTTGCGGACTGAAATTAATATTAAGATAATGGCAGAAAGAAAAGTAAGAGTGCGCTTTGCACCAAGTCCTACGGGCGCTCTCCATATTGGAGGGGTGAGGACTGCGTTGTACAACTATTTATTTGCGAAAAAACATGGCGGCGATTTGTTGCTGCGTATAGAAGATACTGACTCTCAGCGTTTTGTTCCGGGAGCGGAAGAATATATCATCGAGTCGTTCAACTGGCTCGGCATAAAGTTTGACGAGGGTGTGGGCATTGGCGGCGACCATGCTCCTTACCGCCAGAGCGAGCGCAAAGACATCTACAAAAAGTATGTTGACCAGCTTTTGGCAGACGGTCTGGCGTACATTGCGTTCGACACTCCGGAGGAGCTTGAGGCCAAACGCGCCGCAATTCCTAACTTCCAGTACGACGCGCGCACTCGTATGCAGGGCGTGAACTCCCTTACTTTGTCGGCAGAAGAGGTGCAGAAGAGAATTGACAATGGCGACAAGTACGTGGTGCGCATAAAGATTGAGCCGAACGAAGATGTTGAGGTGCACGACCTAATCCGCGGTAAAGTTGTCATCAACTCTAACATCTTGGACGACAAGGTTTTGTATAAGGCTGCAGACCAGCTTCCTACTTATCATCTTGCAAATATTGTGGACGACCATCTGATGGAAATATCGCACGTTATCCGCGGTGAGGAGTGGCTGCCTTCTGCTCCGCTGCATGTGCTACTTTACCGTTATCTTGGTTGGGCTGATACTATGCCGCAGTTCGCGCATTTGCCGCTTCTGCTCAAGCCGGAAGGCAACGGCAAGCTGAGCAAGCGCGACGGCGACCGCCTTGGTTTCCCGGTTTTCCCGCTTCAGTGGAAAGACCCTAAGACAGGAGATGTGTCCAGCGGATACCGTGAGTCTGGCTATTTGCCTGAGGCTGTCGTGAACTTCCTTGCGCTGCTGGGCTGGAACCCGGGCATAGACCGTGAAATATTCTCTATGCAGGAACTTATAGACCTGTTCTCGCTCGACCGTGTGAGCAAGTCCGGAGCGCGTTTCGACTACGAAAAGGGCAAATGGTTCAACCATGAATATATGATAAACAAATCGGACGAAGAGGTTGCTGAGATGTTTATGCCTACCTTGAAAGAAAAGGGCATCGAGTGCCCGTTCGACACTGTTAAATATATAGTGTCTCTTGTCAAGAGCCGTATAAACTTCGCGAATGAACTGTGGGATCAGACATCTTTCTTCTTCGAGGCTCCAACGGCTTATGACGAAAAGTCTGTGAAGAAGCGCTGGAAAGAGAACTCTCCTGAAATGATGCGTCAGCTTATAGAGGTGCTTAAAGGCATTGACGACTTCTCTGCAGAGAATGCAGAGAAGGTGGTTATGGACTGGATTGCAAAGAACGAATATAACACGGGGCTGGTGATGAACTCGTTCCGTCTTACTGTAGTGGGCGAAGCAAAGGGTCCGCATATGTTCGACATTACTGCAATCATAGGCAAAGACGAAACCATAGCTCGTGTGGAAAGAGCATTGGAAGCGCTTAAATAAAATTAAATTAACAAATAACAGAGCGAAGGGGAGTCTTTCCCCTTCCGCTTTTTCTTTGGGCTGCCGGTCGTGACAGACCAATATTTTTTATCAGTAATGAAAATTGTTTATAATCTCGGTATCTTACTTTACAAATTGATGATACTGTTGGCCTCTCCGTTTAACGAGAAGGCAAGGCTTTTTCGCGAAGGGCGAAAGGGAGTTTTTGAGTATCTCAAGCAAGAGATGGATCCAAAGTCCAACTATATATGGTTCCACGCAGCGTCGCTCGGCGAGTTTGAGCAGGGACGCCCTTTGATGGAACGAATAAGAAAAGACAATCTTGATTACAAAATCATTTTGACGTTTTTCTCGCCGTCGGGCTACGAGGTACGGAAGAATTATGACGGCGCGGATATTGTGTGCTACCTGCCGATGGACACATCGTGGGAGGCTCGCAAGTTTATTAAAATTGTCAGACCTTCTATTGCCGTGTTTGTAAAATATGAGTTTTGGCTGAATTATTTGACCGAACTCAAGGAGCATAAAATCCCTACGTACATAGTCTCTGCAATATTTCGCGAATCTCAGGCTTTCTTCAAATGGTACGGCGGCTGGTATTGCGGTTTTCTGCGAAACTTCAAGCATCTTTTTGTACAGGATAAAAAGTCGGTTGAACTGCTTGCGTCTGTCGGGATACATGATGTGACTATTGCAGGAGACACACGTTTCGACAGGGTGGCGGAAATTGTGCGTCAGGCTAAAGAGTTACCGGTTGTTGAGGCTTTTAAAGGAAATAGCCGTGTGCTGATAGCCGGCAGTTCATGGCCAAAGGATGAGGATTTGTTTATTGAGTATTTCAACAATAACGAAAATCTGAAACTTATAATAGCGCCGCACGTTGTTGGCGAAAGCCACATTGAGGAGATTATAGGCAAACTGAAGCGTCCTCATGTGCGTTTCACAAAGACAAATGAGGAGGAGGCGGCGAAGGCAGACTGCATGATAATTGACTGCATTGGACTGCTTTCTGCAATTTACCGATATGGCAAGGTTGCCTATATCGGAGGAGGATTTGGTGTCGGAATCCATAATATACTTGAGGCTGCCGTTTACGGTATGCCGGTGATTTTCGGACCGAACTACCAGAAGTTCCGAGAAGCTGTTGAGATGGAGAAGGTTGGAGCTGCATTCCCTATACATTGCGGCAATTGTCTGAAAAAGGTTCTTGACGAACTGTTTGCCGAAGACACATCAAAATTGAACGAGGTCTCGTCTAAAGCACAGGAGTTTGTGGCTCAGAATTGCGGTGCTTCAGACTTGATAATGCAAAAGATCTTCGGTAAATAAACACACCGAAAAGATAATTTTAAGCGAGGACAACGGTCTTCGCTTTTTTTATTTGCTCCAAACCGCCCCTAACATGGCACATCCGCCAAAAGCGTACTGTTCCAATTTGTGTATGTTTTCAAAATTAACTCCGCCAAGTGCATACACCTTTTCGTTGATTAGCCCAATTTTTGAATAATGAAGCAAATCTTCGTGCGAAAAGGCGGAGTTGTAGCCGGCCTTTGATATGCTGTTAAATATAGGACTGAGCGTGACATAATCAAATTTAGAAATATCCCTAAGTTCATCGATAGAATGGCACGATTTGCTGATGCGTAAACGTCGCGCTCCGCTGTATGTGGGATTACGACGATTTAGATGCACCCCTCCAATTGCAAACCTGTCTGCAAGTTCAAAATGGTCGTGCAAAGTTATCCTTTCGTGATAAACCTCCGGTATTTGTCTCAATAAGGTTTCATACTCTGCTGCAGAAGCGTCTGGCTTTCGCAAATGCAAAATCTGCAAACCTTTCTCGAAGTGTGCAACGATCTGCTCTGCTTCGTGGCCAAAAAACTCTGGTCTGGTGAAATAAACTATATTAAGCATAATCTGTTAACAATTACGACACCATTTGACAACTCCTTTAAATCTACAAATTCTCAATATCTTCTGGTGTCAGACCTGTCGCTTTGGAAATCTTGTCAGAGTCTATGCCGAGCAGTTTCAAGTTTCTGGCAGTGGCGAGTTTTTCTTCAGCCCGTCCCTTTTCAAGTCCTTCAGCCCGTCCTCTTTCTAGACCTGCGGCCTCACCTTCTGCAAAACCTTCGCTTTTGGCAGTTGTCAGGACGTTGTTCAGGTCCCAGAAGTTCTTCAAGCTCTCCTCGTACTCACCCCTCTCTTTGTCGGTGAAGGCTGATATTTCAGCCACGTCAAACAGTTTT
>JAGBRL010000018.1 GCA_017632345.1 Paludibacteraceae bacterium | reverse complement strand
GCATCTGAGGCTCCTGGCCCATCAGCTTCTTGAAGGCCCAGTCGGTCTTTAAATTAACGTACTTTGTCATGATTAATAAGAAAACGTAAACAATAAATTACACAGTGCAAAAATACAACAAACGCAATTATTGCACAAGAGCGAGGGCAAAAAAATCTTACAATTAACAGATTCTTCTATCTGTCAATTGCAAATTGAAAAATCACTTTTCACATTTTAACACTCCCTTATATAGGCTACGGTTTTTTTTCACCGCGGCGGTAATAATAGACCACGCCGTATTTCTGGCATTTTTTCACTCTATCTTCTATCGGCAAATCCATAAACGAAGCCTCAACTTCGTTCCACACCTGAAGAATAAGCGCATCAACCTCCTTGTTCAGCGAAGCAACCGAGTCGAACGCTCTCGACGTGTTGTTCTGCAGCACTTTCTGAAAATTGTATCCTTCAGCAAATATGTCGTAATGCACGCTCACCTTAGATATCGCCGGATTATAGATAGGAGTTCCTCCATGTCTGAGCCTAGCCTGCTCTCCCTCCACTATATTCTTGCCCCATTCGTAAAGACTGTCGTCCGACGAGAGGTCCGGAACCGCCATAGAGGCAACGTCCAGTTTGTAAAGTTCCTTCATCTCCGGCTTGATTTCCTCCCTGACCACGCACATGTTAAGCACCTGAATAAAGTGCGAGACGTAAAGCCTCGCCTTTTTTATGTCCTCCTGATACTTCTTGTTTGACGACACCTGAGATTCTGCCGTCTGCTTGTACTGCGCCAAAGCCCTGCTGTAACGCACAAACATAGCCCTCGCATCTTCCAGAAGCTTGCAGGAAAACGCCAAGTCTTTCAAGTCCATAACCTCGTCGCCGACCTGCACCAACTGTTGCAAGGCGCGCAGGCGCGACTGGTTTGTGTTTGGTAATCTTCTATAAGGCATAGTCGATACTATTTGATTACATCATTTGTCTCTATAAAGCAAATCGTCAGCCAACTGGGAAAGCGTCTGTTTTTGTTCGTCCGGAACAGAAACCTTGCCAAGCGCGTCCATAGCCTTTTGGTAATACTCTCTCATCTCTTTTTCAGCAAGTTCGCTTATCTCCAATTTATCATAAATAGCAGTGACGGCAGAAACCTTCTCTTCTCTGTCAAACTCCTCCTTGTCTATCCACGTCTGCAGTTCAACCTTTGTGCCGGCATCGGCCTTCGCCAGCGCGCTAATCAGCATGAACGTTTTTTTATTGCAGCAAATATCACCTCCAATATTCTTTCCGAACGTTTCGGTATCGCCATAAACGTCCAGCCAGTCATCTTTCAACTGAAACGCCAGTCCCACGTTAATACCGAAATCATAAAGCAACTGAGCGTCGGATTCCGAAGCGCCTCCGCAAATAGCCCCCATCTTCAAGCTTGCAGCCAACAACACCGCCGTCTTCAGGCGAATCATCTCCATATACTCTTCAACAGCGACATCGTCCCTTGTCTCAAAATCCATGTCAAACTGCTGACCCTCGTAAACCTCCATAGCCGTCTTGTTGAAAATGTCAAGAAGCTTTTTCAGCACGTTAGGGCGGCACTCAGCAAGAATCTGATAGGCGAGCGTCAACATTGCGTCACCTGAAAGAATAGCTGTGTTTTCGTTCCACACCTTATGCACAGTAGGCTTGCCCCTTCTCTTGTCCGCCTTATCCATAATATCATCGTGCAGAAGCGTGAAATTATGAAAAGTCTCAACCGCAATAGCCGCGCTGAGCGCCTCTCTGACATCGCCTCCAAACATCTGGCACGCAAGCAAAGCGCACGCCGGGCGCAGACGTTTGCCACCAAGAGAGAACTCATAAGAGATTGGTTCGTAAAGCCCTTTAGGTTCTTTGCCCAGATCAAGGCTTGCCAGTCTCTTTTCTATCAGATTCTGAATACTTTTTAAATCCATTGCCTTATTTATAGTTGAGCCGGAAGAGTCCTTCTCGCTCCGTTTGCTTCTGTTGTAACTTCTGTATGAGTCATACTCAATATCCACGTCAGGTTCCACAAAATCAGGCTTGTGCATCAGCCTGTATTTCAGATATTTAATTGTCAGACCTCTGTCCAGCCACTGCTGTTCGTAAGCCGTCTTTATAGAAAGAATCTTGTCGTCGGAGAAGTCAGAATGATACAAGTCCGCATTGCAAAAGTCAACCGGATAACCGTTCGCCTTCACCATCTCGCAAGTGTATGTGAACATGAAGTTGCTGTCAGTCTTCAGATGTATCAGCCCTCCGTCCTTTAGCAGCTGCTGATAAAGCTGCATGAACCTTGTTGACGTCAGACGCTTGCGCACCTTCTTCATCTGCGGGTCCGGGAAAGTGAGCCATATTTCCGACACTTCGTTTTCGTCAAAGAAGGCGTTTATAATCTCTATATTAGTGCGGATGAACGCCACATTTTTAAGACCTTTTTTGAAAGAGTCCTTGGCACCGGTCCACATTCTCGCGCCCTTTATATCAACGCCGATGAAGTTCTTTTCTGGAAAAAGTTCGGCCAGCGCCACCGTGTATTCACCCTTTCCGCATCCAAGTTCCAGCACAATCGGGTTATCGTTCTTGAAGAACTCCGCCCATTTGCCTTTTTTCTCAAAAGGCTCCTTCATATCCTGCAAAGAGGCAAAAGTATATTGAAACACGTGAGGGAACTGCTCCATCTCACTGAACTTCTGCAACTTATTCTTTCCCATTATATTTTCAGTCTAATTAAATATCAAATTAATTTTCAGACTTCAGAACCCTTATTCCGATGTCGTTGATGCCCAAAAGGCAGTCTTCTCTCATTCCCTGAATCAAGTTGAACTTATACACACCCTGCTTCGGGAACTTCACTTGCGACATAAAAGAGACTGGCAGATGGTAAAGCGAGCCGCTCCCCTTGCCAATCCATTTGCCTCTGAAATCTGCCAGCACACACTCCAGCGAATCCGAATAGACCAGTCCGTCTGGCGACGTAGAAGATATGAACAACCAGAAATTCTGATATTTATAAGAACCATTATTGCGAATATCCACCACGATGTCATACACACCTGCCGTATCGGCTGCCTCATATTCAAAAGTCACGGCGCTGTCTTTGTGCCAGCCAGCTTCCGGCAATATCTTAGACTGCTGAAAAACAGCACCATCACTGCAGCTAGCCAGCGAAACTGCAGCCAGCAACACAACCACAATACTTAGAAAGCCAAGTTTACGCATTTTGACCTCCTTCGTTTCCTCCGTTATTTTGGCGAGGCGGACGAGGTCCGCGCCTTCTTCTGTTGTTATTGTTTCGGAACTGACGAGAAGCCTGCTGCTCTTCGCCACCCTCCTCGCGGCGTTCGTTCTGAACACCCTCTTTGGAATCGGCTCCGTTTCCGTTATTGTGCGGACGTTGACGCTGACGGCCCTGTCCGTTTTCACGATTCTCACGATTTTCGCGATTTTCTCTCATGTTGTTTCTCTGACCGTTTCCGTTATTGCGTCTCTGACGATTACCACCGTTCTGACGGTTTTCCGGCTGACGGCTCTCTTCTTGAGATTCAGGCTGAACATCCTGCACGTTCTCCGCCTGAGGCGCAGCCTCCTGACGCGCCGCCGCGCCATTGCCACGTTTTTTCTTTTTCTTCTTGCGGTCGAAACGTGTCAAGCTATCTTGACCTACAACATTCTCATAATCAACACGTTTTTCCTTTGAATCACCCTCTCCCACAAGCGAATCCACCTTTATGCCCTGTTTATTCAAGGCGATGATTTCACGAACCCGGTCTGCATGAATAGACACAATATTCGCAGCCATTGTAGGCGATGACGAATACTGCATAATCTTGCTGAACACATCAGTCTTAAAGTGATAAAACTCGCCGTCTTTAGTTTCCAACGGAATGTCGCGAGGCGGAATCTCCTTCTGAGCCTCAACGTAAGTGTCCACTTCAAAATTCATGCAGCACTTCAGCTTGGCGCATTGTCCGGCAAGCTTCTGCGGATTAAGCGAAATATCCTGATACCTTGCGGCGCTTGTAGCCACGGAGACAAAGCTAGACATCCACGAGGAGCAGCACAACGGACGGCCGCACGGCCCGATTCCGCCAATACGTCCAGCCTCCTGCCTTGCTCCTATCTGCCTCATCTCTATACGAATTTTAAACGTGTCGGCAAGCACCTTGATAAGCTGCCTGAAATCGACCCTTTCGTCGGCAATATAATAAAAGATGGCCTTGTTACCGTCGCCCTGATACTCCACATCACCAATCTTCATGTTCAAATTCAGGTCTTCGGCAATCTTGCGCGACTTCAGCATGGTTTCGTGCTCCTTCGCCTTAGCCTCTTCATACTTTTCAATATCATTCTGCCGAGCCTTTCTGTAGATGCGCTTAACCTCGATTTTGTTCGGGTCAACATTATTCTTCTTCATCTGCAGCAGCACAAGCTGCCCGGTCAAAGAGACCGTGCCTATATCGTGTCCGGGCGTAGCCTCAACCGCCACAACATCACCCTTCTCCAGTTTCAGCCCGTTAGTGTTGCGGAAGTACCCCTTCCTTGTGTTTTTAAAGATGACCTCCACAAAATCGGTCATGCTCTGCGCCTCCGGTATGTCGCACAACCAGTCGTAAGTGTCAAGCTTCTTATCTGTTTTTTTGCTGCAGCCCTTTGAATTCAGCTGGCAGCCGCCACCATTTGCTCCCATTTTTCTTTACTTTAAAATTTAAATTTGCAGGACAAGACAACTCGAAATCCTGCGAGACATCTCAACCTCACTTTTTCAGCAACATTATAAGTTTAAGCGCAAGGTCGAAGAAAACAAGCTTCGCCTGCACGTTCTGTTCTATATGACGCTCCGCCAGCTCCAGCTCTGACAGAAGCCCCCAGATGTTGTGTTCGTTCACAAAAGGAGAGAATCTCACGGAGAAGCTGTTTTCATAACTCGTCATATAGTTCAAATCCTCCTTCTGCACATTCATTATAAAATTTTCACGGATCATCCTCTGCGCATACGCAAGGAAAGAGACTTGCCTTTTTCTGTTCATTCCCTTTGCCATCGTTTCTGCCCAAGCCTTTATCTCGAACAGTTTGCGCGCGTAAGCCGCTCTCATCACCATGCAGAAAAGCTCGAAAAACTCCTTGTCCTCGTCTGTCGAGCTTATTATACTCTCCGCCATAATCAAATCACCGTTCGCAATGCGCACCACGTCAGACAGTTGCGGCTCCTGCACACAGAACCGCTCCGACACTGCCCGTCTCATGCTCTCCTCGTCGATACGCGGCACAAGCACCCTCTGCGTTCTCGATATAATTGTGGAGAGCAGTTTCTCCGAATCTTCGGTAACCAGAAGGAAAAGCGTCTTTCCGGAAGGCTCTTCAAGAATCTTCAGAATCTTGTTCGCGCACACCTCGTTCATACGCTCCGGCAGCCAGATAATCATCACCTTGTATTCAGACTCATAAGCCTTCTGGCTGAGTTTATGTATTATGACCTCGCTTTCCGTCACATAAATCATGCCCTGCCCCTTGTCTGACTTGAACGTTGACATCCATTTGTCAAAATCAAAGTAAGGGCTTTCTGTGACAAGTTCGCGCCATTGGTCCATAAAATCGCTGCAGTAAGCGGTTTTTGAGTCCGACTTAACTATCGGAAAGACGAAATGCAGATCCGGATGTATAAGTTTCTGATACTTAACACACGACGGGCACACGCCGCAAGAGTCATTTTCTCCGCGATTTTCACAACAGATGTACTGAGCGTAAGCAAGAGCCAGAGCGAGTTTGCCTGTACCCTTGGGACCGCAAAAAAGCTGCGCATGAGAAATCCTCCCTTCCTTTACAGAAGAGATAAGCAACTGTTTTACAGCATCTTGGCCATATACATCTTTAAACAACACCCGAAAATAAAAACTTTTAACCTAAATTAGTCTCAAAAATAGGAATTTTTTTTGAAAAAAAAGAGTTTAAGGAGAAAATAGAGCAAGATTTTTCGTTACATGCAAGACTGGGAGGGCTTTCACCAATCGACCTAATTTACAAAAGTTACCTTAAAATTTTCTTAAGACGAGATACTGCAAAGAACTTGGGCACTGCCTTTCAGGCAGGTTGAAAATCATCTCGACCTTATTAAGAATCGACTAAAAAACAAAAAGGAACCCGATGGATTCCTTTTTATTCCTTCCGAAAAAGAAGAATTATCGTCTCAAGTTAGGCTCGTCAGAAACAGTCAATTTCTTTCTTCCGTGAGCTCTACGAGAAGCCAACACTCTACGTCCGTTTGGAGTTTCCATTCTTGAACGGAAACCATGCTTGTTCTTTCTTTTTCTGTTTGATGGTTGAAATGTTCTTTTCATTACCGTATTTTTTAATTGTTATTTTATTCTATTTTTGTCCTTTAAATTCGGAATGCAAAGATATACATTATTTGCGACAAAACAAATTGTCTGTGACTTTTTTGCAAAAAAACTTCAAAATCACTTCCATTTAAAGGAACATTCCACCGGATAATGGTCGCTCGCCTTTAAGTCGCCCACCTTATAAGACAGCACCTCCATCGTCTTGTCATAAAGCACATGGTCTATTCTGAACCAGAACATATTCTCTCTGAAAGTGTAACAATACCCGAAGCCGGCGTCCACAAAAGCGTCATTCAGGTCATCGCCCTTGATTTTTGAATAGGCGTATGAGACCGGCACATCGTTAAAGTCACCGCACACAATCACAGGGTGAGGCGACACCGGCACTTCGCTCGCAATCCTGTCTGCCTGCCTCTCGCGCAGCACGTATGCGTCAGACAGTTTTTTAGACAGATGAGACACAACCTCGTTCATCTTTTCCGTGCTCATCTCCTTGCCGAAGTTCTTCACCAGATTTTTATCGTTCTCCGTCAATTTATTAGACTCCAGATGACAATTATATATTCTTATGATCTTGCCTTTAATCTCCACGTCGGCATATAGCGATGAGTTATACTGGCTTATGTACTCCACCTTCCCTTTGTTCAGTATTGGATACCTTGACAATATCGCCACACCGTACGAACCGTTCTTTATTCGCGCCACGTCTATATGATAATACGGGTATTTCTTCTTCAGCTCTGCAAAAATCTCCTTCTCCTTGAGGTGTTTGCTCTTTTCGTTCGTGCTGTATCCGAACTCCTGCAAACAAAGCACGTCCGCATCTGACTCTGAAAGGTACTTGACAATTTCGTTACGGCTTAGCTCCGTGTAAAAATTAAAGAGATGCACGTTATAAGTCATCAGTTTGAAAGACCTGTCTTTATCATCTTTCGCCTTATTGAACGCCAATGTTTTAACGCAGCAGTTAAACGATAATATTATTCCAAACAAGGAGATCAGGAAGCTCCACTTCAGCCTCGCCAGCCAGAACAGCATGAACAGCACGGAGAGCACCAGCAATATAGGGAACCCAAGCCCAAGCTCAGACACGACAAGCGAATCCGTCGGCCTGACACGGTCGCTGAAAGAGGCCAGCGCCATGCAAACCACAAGAATGACGTTAACCGCCACAAGCGGCACATCGACCATCTTTGAGAAGAAGTTACTTCCGCTGCCCTGCCTTAAAAAGTTCATGTTTCTCTTCATTTGTTAGAGAGTCATATCCGCCTCTCTTTATCTTTTCCAAAATTCTGTTCACATTCTCGTCCTGCTGCCTCTTTCTGAGATTATAATCGTAGTCCGACTCATTTCTGCCCGCATAAGATCCGCTGCCGGACGCCACCTTCATCTTCGGTCTTCTTGAGAAGATGTTCACGCACCAGTCCACGCAGTTGTTTATCCACTTTGTTATGTTTACGCCCTTCTTATACTGATACGCGAACATAAATCCGGCGAACGCCCCGCCGAGATGCGAAATCTCTCCGCCCGCATTTCCAGAGGCCACATTAAGCAAAGAGATAAGCACGCTCACAAACGCCACCCACTTCAGCTTGACATCGCCGAAAAACAGCAGCTTTATCAAGTAGTTGGGAGATGTCACCGCAACAGCAACAACAATGGCCATCACAGAAGCCGACGCCCCGAGCAGAACACTATATTCAACCTTGTCGCTAAATTGCGGAAAGATATTGTAAGCCATCATATAAAACAATGCCCCGCAGACACCTCCGAGCAGATAAAGCCCGGTTAAGTCTCTCTGCACGTGATACAGCTGCATGAATATCTTGCCAAACCAATACAACATCAGCAAGTTTATTATCAAATGGATAAAACCTTCATGCAAGAACATGAAAGTTACCACAGTCCACGGTCTGCACAAAAAACTGGAGAACGACGCAGGGAACTCCAGATAAGTCACCCACGAGCTCTCTATCCTGAAGAGGAACTGAGCCACCCCAATAAGCCCCACAACAACAAACACTCCCAAGTTTATGTATATTAACTTCTGAAGCATGTCGCCGTTCTTAAACGAACTCACAATCTCGTCCTTCATATTAGAAAATTCAGACTGCATACATCAACCTAATTTAAAGTTTACATATTAGTACCCATACCCGCTCTCTCTGTCTTTCTTCCTCCAGTACAGCATCAGCAGAAGCCCGAAGAGCATGCCTCCAAGATGAGCGAAATGCGCGATTCCGTCACTCGCTTCGCTTGTAGCGACCCTCACTCCGCAGAACAACTCTATCAGCGCGTAAAACACCACAAAATACTTCGCCTTGACCGGCAGAACAAAAAACACATATATGGTGCTTTCCGAGAAAAGCATTCCGTAAGCCAGCAGCAGACCAAACACAGCGCCCGACGCGCCTACCGTTGTCAAAGAGCTAAGCACGCCGTCACGGTAAGCAAGCAACTCAGTCACGGTCATAGACTCTCCATTTACCGAGATTAACGTGTTGTTAGCCAAATTGCTCAAATCGCTGAACTGGGCAAGGAAACGCTGCAGATCTATTGTCCAAAAAACCTCCTGCACAATAGCCGCCCCTATCCCTGAAATCATGTAGAATGTAAGGAAACGCTTAGGCCCAAGGGCATATTCAACCGCGCTGCCAAACATAAACAAAGAGAACATATTAAAAAACAAGTGCGACATATCTTGCAGCGAGTGCAAAAACATGTACGTCACCATCTGCGCCAGATTGAACGCAGACGAGTCCCAATAATGGAGAGCCAGCATGTTCTGAGGGTCAAACTTTGGCAAATACCGCCACACGAAATCAGTCAAAATATTATTTCCCTGAAAAGTAATGCAGAAGATATACACCACCACATTAATAATCAGAAGGTTTTTCACCACGACCGGCACACCCCCGCCCATCATAAAATTGCTCTGTCTCATAAATAAATCATTTATTCTCGCTTAAACTTGCCCGTCGGAAACTCCGCCAGAACAACGCACAGACTGCACCTTAGACACCCATGGGCAAAGCAAGTTTAATCGTCCTTTATTTTCAAAAGACAAAAATATGCAAAATCTCTTCAATTTTATATGTTTTATAGCATAAAAGAAAAAAGATTAAGAAAAAAGATTGAAAAAAAGCCTCTAATCATTTGCAAAATAGAGGCTTTACATTATATTTGCATTCGTTAAAGAGTTAAAATTAACAAATTTGTAAAAACTGATTTCAATACTTAAATTAAAATAGAAAGCTCTATGAACAAACAAGAACTAGTAAATGCTATTGCAGAAGAATCTGGCCTATCAAAGGAAAATAGCAAGAAAGCTTTAGACGGATTCATCAAAGCAGTTTCAACTGAGTTGAAAAACGGCGGAAACGTTCAGTTGATTGGCTTCGGAACATTCGAAGTTAAAGAACAGGGAGAACGCCAGGGCATCAACCCACTTACAAAGCAACCTATTACCATCGCAGCGAAGAAAGTTGTAAAATTCAAAGCTGGAGCTCAGTTGAAAGACGACGTTCAATAATAGGTATATCTTTGAAAAAAAATAGAGGGAAGGCATTGTCTTCCCTTTATTTTTGAGCTTAGCCCGCGGCAAATCGCGCAAACAAAAAAGGGAGCCTTTTCAAGCTCCCTTCGTTGTCTCACGAGGATTCGAACCTCGACAGACAGAACCAAAAACTGTAGTGCTACCATTACACCATGAGACAATCCTCATTTGCCTTATGTTTCAAAAGCGGTGCAAAGATATGATTTTATTTGGTTCCGTCCAAATATTTTCGCATCATTATTTGATTTTATTTAAAAATCACCAAATAATAGTTCTTTTTCCCGCGCTGAACAAGCAGATATTTGCCGTTTAGGAGCATGGATTCGTCTATCAGCTTATCCTGGTCAGCCAGTTTCTCCTTGTTCACAGAGACACCGCCTCCGGCCACAAGCTTGCGCATCTCGCCTTTTGAAGGGAAGATAGCCGCCTTGTCAGTAAACAGCTCTATAGCCTTCAGTCCGTCTGCAATATCAGCCTTAGCCACTTCAAACTGAGGCACACCGTCGAACACAGAAAGCAAAGTCTCTTCGTCCAGTTTCTTCAACGCCTCAGATGTTGCGTTTCCGAACAATATGTTAGACGCTTCGACAGCTGCGTCGTAGTCTTCTCTTGAGTGAACCATGACAGTAATCTCTTCAGCAAGCTTTTTCTGCAACGCTCTCAAGTGCGGCGCCTGCTGATGCTCTGCGATAAGAGCCTCAACCTCCTCTTTTGTAAGGAACGTGAATATCTTTATGTATTTTTCCGCGTCAGCGTCGCTCACATTAAGCCAGAACTGATAGAACTTGTACGGAGAAGTGTAGTTTCTGTCCAGCCAAACATTGCCCGACTCAGTCTTACCGAACTTTCCGCCGTCCGCCTTAGTTATAAGAGGGCAAGTTAGCGCAAACGCCTCACCTCCGCTTTTTCTGCGTATAAGCTCCGTTCCAGTAGTTATATTACCCCACTGGTCAGAGCCTCCCATCTGAAGCTTGCAGTTCTTAGTCTGATTAAGATACAGGAAGTCATACCCCTGAACAAGCTGATATGTAAATTCTGTGAAAGACATTCCGACGCTCGATTCAGAGCTAAGCCTCTTCTTAACAGAGTCTTTCGCCATCATATAATTCACAGTGATGTGCTTTCCTACGTCACGTATAAAGTCAAGGAAAGAGAACTCTTTCATCCAGTCGTAGTTATTGACAAGTTCAGCCGCGTTAGGCGCGTCCGAGTCGAAATCAAGGAAACGCGAAAGCTGAGCCTTTATGGCCTCCTGATTATGACGCAAAGTCTTTTCGTCCAAAAGATTACGTTCCTGAGACTTTCCAGAAGGGTCGCCAATCATACCTGTCGCCCCGCCCACAAGCGCCAAAGGACGATGTCCGCAACGCTGAAAATGCTTCAGCATCATTACGCCGACAAGGTGACCAATATGCAAAGAGTCCGCCGTAGGGTCTATCCCCACGTAAGCTGTAGTCATCTCCTTCTTCAGCTGCTCTTCTGTGCCCGGCATCATGTCATGAATCATTCCGCGCCACTTCAATTCTTCTATAAAATCCATCTTTTATATTTTTTATGTTTTTCCTTATTTTAATACCGCACCTCTGTCAATCCTCCTCCAATTCTTTTCCTGCCGCATAGTTCCTCCACTTATCAATCAGCATTTGCATATCTTCCGGCAGGTCTGAGTCAAAGTGCATGAACTCTTCTGTTCTTGGGTGCGTAAAGCCCAGCGTTTTTGCGTGAAGCGCCTGTCTTGGGCAGATATCGAAGCAATTCTTCACAAACTGTTTGTACTTTGCGAAAGTTGTACCCCTCAGAATCTCGTTGCCGCCATACCGTTCGTCGTTAAACAAAGTGTGTCCTATATGCTTCATGTGCACACGAATCTGATGCGTCCTGCCAGTTTCGAGTTTGCACTCCACGAGCGTCACATACCCGAATCTCTCCAGCACCTTATAATGTGTCACCGCATGCTTTGCATTTGGGTTTTCTCCCTCCGGGAACACGGTGAAGAGCATTCTGTCTCTTGGGTCTCGACCTATATCGCCCACGATTGTGCCCTCGTCGTCCTTGACGTTGCCCCACACAAGCGCGTTGTACCGTCTTTGCGTTGTCTTGTTGAAGAACTGCTTCCCGAGGTGTGTCTTTGCATCTTCGTTCTTAGCTATCAGGAGCAGACCAGACGTGTCCTTATCTATACGATGAACAAGGCCAAGCCTCGGGTCCGAAGCGTCAAACTTGTCCGAGTCCTTCAGATGCCAAGCGAGCGCATTGAGCAAAGTGCCCTGAAAATTACCAAAGCCCGGATGCACAACCATTCCCGGATTTTTATTAACAAGAATCAAGTCATCGTCTTCGTAAGCAATTTTCAAAGGGATGTCCTGCGGTATAATCTCAAACTCAGACGGCGGATAAGCCAGCATGACCGAGATTTCATCAAAAGGCTTTACTCTGTAATTAGACTTTACCGGCTTGCCGTTCACCAGAATGCAGTTAGCCGCGGCAGCGTCCTGAATACGATTCCTTGAAATCTGCGCCATGCAGTTGACCAGATATTTGTCAATACGCACAAGCGTCTGCCCTTTGTCAACCACAAAATGGAAATGCTCGTGCAGCTGTCCGTCATTACCTACCGCCGCGCCGTCCTGGTCCTCGTCAAACTCCTCCTGAAGGAACCCGTTGTTTTCTATTCCCATAAGTCGTCCGTGGTTTCTGAATTTATTAACGTGCTGTCGATAAATATCTCTTCCGGCTCTTTAAGCTTTTCCTTGTCTAGAGTCAGATATATGTTGATACTCTGCCCTTGAAGAGCTTTTGTTCCAGTGATAGGCGTCTGTTTGTACACAAAATACTCGGCCTTTCGGCTTTCGTCGAATTTGCCGTCATACTCCACGGCCCCGATATTGAAAAACTCGTCGTGAGCGCGGTCTGTAGCCTTTTCGAGAGAAAGACCTCTTAGAGACATGACAGCCGACTCTTCGTCCGACATTCCCTTGCCCACAATCAGCACCACCTGAGAGCCTTCGTCAAGGCGCGTGCCGGCAGCTATCTTTCTGCCGTTGAACTTAACGTCCTGCACAAGGTCTTTGTACTCCGACGGCACATACTCGAACTCTTTCACGACCAGACCAACAGACTTTATCATCGCCTCCGCCTGACGCACGGATATATCCTGCAAATTAGGCAACGGCACCTGACGCGGATTACGCGCGTTAATTATAAGATAAACGGTTCGGCTCTCCTTCACCTTTTCGCCAGCCGCCGGAATCTGCTCTACCACAGAGCCGGGAGCCATCTTGCGCGCGAACAGCGAGTCCGTGACCTCGCACTTCAGGCTCTTCTTAGCAAGCATGTCGCAAGCATCGTCTGCAAGCTGCCCTTTCAAGTCCGGCACTATTATCTCCTCTCCATGGCGAGTGTATGAGTCCAGCCAGTTAAGCGTCGCATAGATACCTATGACAACGACAAGACACATCGCCACTATACTAATGGTATATTTGTTCAAGAATACCTTCTTTAAAATCGCTAAAACTTTATCCATCTGAAAAAACTTTAATAAACTTTTCAAATTCACAACATGAACCGCAAAGTTAAAAATATATGTGACTAAAAACAACATTTTTTATCATGTCGCTTTATTTTTTTTTGATTTATGTCTCTCAGAAACTTTTTCCTACACTTTTTTTTGCTTCTCAGCACATTAAATTTGCCTTGTTTACGGAAAAACGAACGAAAAGTAGATATTTTGAGTTTAATTTGATAAATTTGCCGGCATATTTGCAAAAGCTGGCGTCGGAGGCCGCAAAAGTCCGCAAAGCTGGCTATTTTGCTTTGATAATCAAACATTTGCGCTAAAGCATACGGTTTGGCATTCTTTATTTACAGAAAATGAACGTACTAATTATTCGACTTTCCGCTATGGGCGACGTTGCAATGACGGTGCCGGTTGTGGCTTCGTTTGCTAAGAAGTATCCGAACGCGAACATCACGATGGTTTCAAACCCTCGTTTTGAGGATATGTTTCACGGAATCAAGAACTTGACATTTTTCGGCGTTGACACCAAAAACAAGTACAAAGGATTCGGAGGCATATTTAAGCTGTTTTCGGACCTTAGCGCGACCAAAAAATTTGACGTGGTGATAGACCTGCACGACGTGCTTCGCAGCAAGGTTATGCGCGCGCTGTTCCGAATAAAGGGAGTTAAAGTTTTCAAGATTGACAAAGGACGCGCAGAAAAAAAGGCTCTGACAGCCAAAGAAGGCAAAGTCCTGAAGCAACTGAAAAGTTCCGTAGAACGTTATCGTGACGTTTTTGCAGAGGCCGGTGTTCCGTTCGACCTCACATTTGACAGCTTGATGCAAAAGGGAACGCCACTATCTGCCAATCTGGCTGAAACGCTCGGCGAAAAGCACGGAAAATGGATTGCCATAGCGCCATTCGCACAACATCAAGGTAAAATTTATCCGTTAGATAAGATGGAAACGGTTGTGAAGCTGCTGTCCGAAGAGCCAGACACGAAAGTTCTGCTTTTTGGAGGCGGAGCAAAAGAGAAGACCGTGCTTGAAGATTGGGAGAAAAAGTACGGCAACACAGTTTCGCTCGCCGGCAAGTTCCCGCTGCTTCAGGAGCTTGAAATCCTGAACCATACAGACACACTTGTGTCGATGGATTCGGCAAATATGCACCTCGCCTCGCTTGTTGGCACAAGGGTTGTCTCTGTCTGGGGCGCTACGCACACCTGCGCCGGATTCTACGGATTCGGTCAGAACCCTGCCGACACAGTTGAGATGCAGATGGACTGCCGTCCATGCTCCATCTACGGAAACAAACCATGCAAGTTTAACGACTACAGATGCTTGGCACAAATAGAACCGGAAATGATTGTCAACAAGGTTCTGAACAAATAAGGAGACAAAAAGAATACCATAACTCTTCTGGTGGCGGAATTTTACATCTGCCACCTTTTTTTTTAAGACGAACCTATATTGGTCTTTTATTCTGTTTTTTTGATATTTTTAAGCTTTTCTTCGCGTTTTGCTTGCGTATATTGTTAATTATTGTCATCTTTACACAAATTAATAAAAGAACAGCTCATTATGGAAAATTTAACAAAAAACGCCCCCTTGAAAGAGAGTGACAAGTTTTCGTTAGAAAGATTTGAAAAAGCTCAGAACTTGCGTAGTTCCAACTCTTGCAGCGTATATGAAAACGCATTGAAAGAGATAAGAAACGGAAAGAAAGAAGGTCACTGGATATGGTATATCTTTCCGCAACTGAAAGACTTAGGCCAAAGTCACAACTCTAAGTTTTACGGCATAACAGGTATAGAAGAGGCTGCGGCTTATTTAAGACATCCAGTTCTCGGCGCAAGGCTTCGCGAGATTACATCAGCCCTCCTTGACATTCCCCAAAAACCTTTGCAAGAGATTTTCGGCAATCTGGACGCAATGAAAGTACAGTCATGCATGACTCTTTTTGCAGAAGTGCCTGGCGACAATTTTTTGTTTCGATGTGTCTTGCATCGATTTTTTTACCGCACCCCTGATCACAAAACGCTTTTTCTTTTAGGCAAGATAGACTTAAACATTATATGCGGAGCGATGGCGGGCGACATTATCGGCTCCAGATTTGAGTGGCATCCTAATAAAAGCACTGACTTTGAGCTGTTCTCCAGTTCTTCAAAATTTACAGACGACACGGTTATGACTGTGGCTGTCGCCGCATGGCTAAATTCAGAACGCAGCTTATGCTCTCTTTTACAGCACTACGGCAACCTTTACCCTAACGCCGGCTACGGAGGCAGATTCAGAGCCTGGCTAAAGGAAAGCAACCCGCAGCCCTACAACAGTTTCGGAAACGGCTCCGCCATGCGTGTCTGTCCTGTAGGCTGGGCATTTGACACATTGGAAGAGACACTGGCCATAGCTGCAAAGAGCGCCGAGCCTACGCACAACCACCCGGAGGGCGTCAAAGGCGCTCAAGCCGTAGCGGCTTGCATTTTTCTAGCACGAAAAGGCAAAAGCAAACAGGAGATAAAGGAGTACGTCTCTAACAAATTTGACTATGACCTCGACCGCACTTGCGACGAAATCAGACTGCGTTACAAATTTGACGTTACTTGTCAGGGTTCTGTACCAGAATCGATTATCGCATTTTTAGAAAGCGGCGACTTTGAAAGCTCTGTCCGCTTGGCTGTGTCGCTTGGAGGCGACGCAGACACACAAGCCGCTATTGCCGGAAGCATTGCCGAAGCCTATTACGGCGGCGTCCCTAAAAACATTAAGTTCGAAGTTATAAAACGTTTGCCTGTTGATTTTATAAATGTGATGCTTAGTTTTAATGATATGAAAAAACTCTAAAATTTATAACTATTTGATTTGACCTAAGTATTGAGCAACCTAAACATTTCAAAAAAAGCGAGGCTCCCTAACCAAACCGGAGCCTCGCCTCTGTAAAAAAACTTATGAGGACATTTATTTTACAATAATTTTCTGAACTATCACATTCATGTTTTCGTCATAAATTCTAACTAAGAATTTCCCTGACAAATAAGACGGAATGTCCAGCTCATCAGAGCCTGACGATGACGCCACGACTGTACCATTCACATCTATCAGTTCTATCTTCTTCAAATTATCTGCACCAGTAACTTTGACAAACTCAGTAGCCGGATTTGGAGAAACGGCACAAACAGCCGCTCTATTTTCGCCTAACGCTGTTGCCGGCTTTTGTTCTATAGTTATTGTCACGCTCTCTGCCAGTATGGTCTCTTCGCCAGTTTTATTCAAGAAGATAGGCGACTCCACATCTTCCCCAATCTTAAAGAAGTCAAAATCCACATATCCGCCAGCGCTCTTAGTTCCAAAATTGAACAGTCCGTAACGGTATCCAACAAAGTGTGTCAACTCATATTTCATTGAAAGCGTATTGCCAATAGCCTTCCAAGTTGCGCCATCCAGACTATAATAGAATGTGGCTTTATCAGTCTGATTATTAAAATTCATATCAATACGGAACCAAACATTATCTTGCGACAACGGCACAGCCTCCGCTTCCTTACCTGCATTGACCATCACAATCGATTTGCTGCCGTTGCTCATCTTCACACCCACATAGCCATACAAATCCTGCAACGCGCACAAACCTGCGTAGTCTCCATCTTTCATGCCTTCCGTACTCATCTTTGTCCATCCAGAACAAGCCGGACCGAACGAACGCTGAGTCAATGTGTTTTGAGTGTTTTCAAGATCTGCATCAACCCTGCCGTTTGTCAGGCGCAACGCTCCATCTTCAAACGCCCAATAGTCGTTCGCCGGATTATGATTCCATTGCCATTCCAACGGCAGCTTTCCGCTTTCAAACTCATCTGAAGTAACAATTCCATAACCTTTTTCCTGACTTGCGGCCAGTTGCAATGAAGAAGGTACTTTTCCGTTATTGCCCAAAACCGGCCAATCATCGCTCCATGTCACAGGAACAAGATACGGGATACGACCTACAGAACCATTGTCACGGAAAAACATTCCGTACCAGTCGCCATCAGGAGTGTCAAACACACGTCCCTGAGCAACCCCATTATCCTGCAGAACCACTTTGCCTTCGAACGTTCCGTCAAGCGATTTAGAACGATAACAAAGAACAGAACGACACTTGCCTGCAGGCCATGAAATCAAGAACACGTAGTAATAACCATCTTTCTTCATGATTTGAGCACCTTCACACTCGACATAAAAGTCGCTCCCCGCAATTGCAGCCGGAGATTTCAACAACACCCTTGAAGTTGCGCCAGACTTGACCGACATCGCATCCGAAGACAGCTCTACGATATTGATATTTCCTCCGCCGTAAACCACATAAACCCTATCGTCATCATCAAATAGCAAAGATGGGTCGTGATAGAACGGCAAGGTTGCAGTTTGCCATTTGCCTGACTCAATATCAGTAGTTTTGTAGATATGAGTTTTTCCTGTTGTATAAGATGGTGTCAAAACATACCATGCTCCCTTATGATACTTTATACTGCTTGCCCATGAACCTTTGCCATACGCATTTTTACCACCATTCAGCGAACTTGCATCACCATTGTCCAGCGTCTGATAAGCATAATTGATAATCCTCCAGCGAGCCAGATCTTTTGAAGCCATGATTGGCACACCCGGACTCATGTGCATCGTTGTGCTGACCATATAATAAGTATCATCAACACGGATAACAGAGACATCCGGAACATCAGCCCAAATCAACGGATTATTTACAGTATGAGTCTGTCCGTCAAAATCAGAAGGAATCAGTCCGCCCGAAATTTGAGTCAACGAGTAATAACCTCTCTCGCCCGCAAAATAGTCTGGGATAGTTGCCTCATACGAGCCAGAACTTGCAACGCCCTCTTTCAAAACCATCGTCTCGCCATCACTTCCTGTCCAATTCAAGTTGAATGAGCCTTCTACCTCTTCAGAAGATTTCCAGCTGACGCAGAATTTGTCT
The DNA here is from genome assembly GCA_017632345.1 of Paludibacteraceae bacterium. Taxonomy (GTDB): domain Bacteria; phylum Bacteroidota; class Bacteroidia; order Bacteroidales; family Paludibacteraceae; genus RGIG9379. The sequence goes on along the minus strand of JAGBRL010000018.1, from coordinate 4,144 downwards.
CCAGCAAACACTTCCGACGAAGCCACTGGCGATGTAAATTCAAAATCAACCTTCTTCGTCTTGCTTGAGAAGACAATCTTATCTATGTTGCAATAAGAATTTTCCACAACCAATTTTATAATGTGCTTGCCAGCCGTAACTGTAGATGTTGTGCCTGTGATGGTCGTATATATGCCCCAATCTTCTGTATTAGGCACAACCACCTCGCCTGTAATATCTTTTTCATCACAATACAAACGGAACGAAGAACCATCCAAACCAGAAGCTACCGTTGCAGTAAAATTATACTGGTCTGTGTTCAAAACATCTACAGTATATTCCAGCCACTCTCCAGCCATAGTCCAGCCAAGCACGTGCCCGTCGCCATTCACATCAATATCAACGCCCTCGTCAGGACGGAACGCCTCACCTTGATTCTCGGCCTCGTCGTCATGGTATGCATAACCTTCGCCACCCACGTCATAACGCTCCACTTCGAACGTGCCTGGCCATGTCTGAGCAACACCTTCGTAAGGACCTTGAGGAACGCGCACCTTTACATCCATTGCAGGAGTTTTATACTCTTTGCCATCATTATCTGTCATGATTGCATAGAAAGAATAGACACCCGCTTCCAAATCCTTCACCTCGCAAGAGTATGGAGCCTGAGAAGAAGAAGCTATCTTCACACCATCTTGATAGAAATCTATCTTTGCAATATTTGTTTCAGTTGATTTTGCCACCAAAGAGAGAGCCGCAGGAGCCTCCAAATCTGTTTCAGAAACCTCCAAAGTCACATCAGCCGTTTTAAACACCCAAGAGTCAAACTCAAAGCTTCCGGAAAAAACAAAAAACAAATCGTGCACACCTGAAATTTCCTTGTCCAGCCTTGCAGAAACCTCCTTCAGTTCTCCGCCCGTATTAGGCACTTCCAGATAGCCGATTACCTCGCCATCCACCTTGTCCTTGCAAATCTTAATAGCGACACCGGCGGCGGAAGAAGAGACTTTAGCAGAAAAAGCACTTGCCCCAGATCCAAAATCCACACCGGAAAGACCAATCCAGTCTCCCTTTTGGATATCATTCACAACCATATTGGAGCCACCGTACTTTGTGTTTATCCCTCCCATCCATGCCATTGTCTCCGCCTCTGTACGCTCAAAAGGGTTCAGATAAACAACTTGCTTAACACCACCTATTGTTCCTGTAGCCTGAGAAATTGTACCGTTGGATGTGTTAACCGGAATATAATCGATATGACTAGAACGATAACCGCCGCTGATTCCCATAGAACTCTGAAGAACCATTGCATGATAGGTAATGTACCATTCTCCCTTAAACTCAAAAATAGCGTGGTGATTGTTTCCTGAACTACCATTAAAGAATGTCCCCGGATTCTTAAACACCATACCAGAATATTTATAATCTCCCAAAGGAGAGTCACTAGTCATATAACAAATTTGCGCATTGCTCATAGGGTTTCCTGTACAATTCCAGTTAGAGCAGTAGCTATAAATATATTTCCCTGCGATTTTATTTGCACCGGCATCTTCAAACAAGTAAGGCGGATTGAGAGTTTTAGGAGTTCCCACTATACTTGTATAGTCAGAACCCAACTTCACGACACGAGCTGTTCCTGGGTCTGCAGCTTTGCCTTCTGGCACACCGCCTCCGAAATAGAGGTAAGCCGTTCCGTCGTCGTCCATAAGCACCGCCGGGTCAAAAAGCCATGTCACATTACTGCAGTTTGGAGTGTTTCTTGAGATAAGTTCCTTCCCGATAGGGTCTGTCCATGGTCCGTAAGGAGTGTCACTTGTGACAACACCAATACCACTACCGTTATTAGCGAAATACAAGAAGAACTTATCTTTGCCGTTCACCTTTGCATGCATTGCAGACGGAGCCCATGAGCAAGTAGCCCACTTCGCCGCACCGGCGCTGTTATTTCTACCGGCAATATCCATGCTTCCGTGGTCAGTCCAATTTACCAAATCTTTTGAGGAAATGCAGTTGATTTCATTAATCTTACCGTAAGAATTAGTTGTCAGTTTGCCGTTGCTGTCATACTCGTAAACATCGTTCGTCATATAGACAAAAACTTCGTCATTGTAAACCATTGCATAAGGGTCCGCGCCGAAACGCTGCGTCATCATCGGATTGTGAGCCGTTTGAGCTTTGTAGCCCTTGGCAGGAGTGACTCCATTAAAATAGGAAGCAGGATCTGCACCGAACGCCAGAGCAGAACACATCAATAAAAATTGCATTAAGAGGTACTTCTTCATAAAAAAATTAATTTTTTAGTTCTATAATTTAGTTCAATAACACATTCAAAAGATTAGGGCGATTTCTACAAATTATCCATGCAGATTCTATAAGAACGTTTCCCAAACGGATTCAAAATCAGCCGAGACAAAATCATAAAAACGACAACATGCAATCTGTAACTCATAGAAATTGCCTAAAGCAGCACCTTTTATTTCATGGTAAAAAATTTAAGTCGCCGCTATCTGTAAATCCCCAACAAAAGCCTCTCCGGGCCAAACAACCGAGCGACAAAAGTACAGATTTTCAGCACTTTTGCAAACAAAAGCCAACAAAAGTAAATCGCAGACATTCATTATGATACATTTTTTATAATGATGAGCAGATATTTACAGAGAGCACTTGTCCAACGCAACTCGGCAGTTACCGTCAGACCGCAAAAAACAAAAAAAGACGCTGTGCGAACAACGTCTCTATAGGCAAAAGTTACCAGACCTTATTTCTGATAATACTCAAACTCTCGTTCTGTTACGAAAGCCGGAGTGCTTCCTTCATACTCAATGCACCTTATCCAATTGTCCTTATCATCAAACTCATATTCATACTTGACAGGCAAGAAGCCCTCTCCGCTTATATTTTCAACACCCTCCTGAAGAATCACATTACTTTTGTCATCGTAAATAAAATTCACAGTCATAATAAGCGTTCCGTCTTCCGGAGCAAAAACCTGCAGCCGAGCCAACTGTCCGTTGCTGTTATATTCCTCCTTCCGGTGGTTTACAAGTTTCTTTTCGCCTGAATATATTTTAGTCTCCTCAGGCAAGCCTTTCCTATTAATATCCAGAACCTCTCGTCTCAGCAGCAATCCGCTCGGACCATAATAATTATGCTCAACCAGACCATCATTACGCACATCAATCATCATAGAGCTGACGATGCCGTCCATATCATTCAGACGCAAAACCTGATACAACTTATTATCCTCATTATACGAAAAAACAGTCTTTTCGCTCAAACCACCCTCTGAATCATACTCCTGCTCCATCGTCTTCCTGTTCTCTTTACCATACTGATAAACAGTTCTGCCCACAAGGTCGCCATTAGGCGTCACATGCTGCACCTCCTCGTACATGCCGTTTTCTCCGAACAAAATCACTTTGTCCCACCCCTCTTCACGAAAAGGCTCTCCTTTTTCTACCTTCCCGTAGCGTTCTTCCGCTCTATACTTATATTCGGACATACTTTTAACCTTGCCCTTCAGACAAAGTTTCTCAAGGTCACTCTCCTGTCCATCTCCACATCCAACAAGGAAGCAAAGAGGCATTAACACCATATATTTCAAATACTTAAACACCATACACTTTTTTTTACATTGACAAAGATATAAAAAACATTATTAAATCCAATGTCAGGCAACATGATAATTGCGACTAATTTCACAAGAAAAAACGACTTCTTCAACTGACAAAAGGAAGAACTATAAATGATTATTCTCTACCAACAAAGTTATAAACCCTACAGACTTTCAATCTCCTCCGCCGTCAGTCCGCTCGCCTTTGCTATGACATCAGTCGGAACTCCTTGAGACTTCAGGCTTTTCGCCATTTCCTGCTTTGCTATGGCTTCTCCTTCCGTTCGCCCTTTCTCCATCCCGATGGCTTCACCTTCTGCCAGACCTTCCGTTCGTCCTTTTTGCATCCCAATAGCTTCACCTTCTGCCAGACCTTCAGCACGTCCCTCTGCGATTCCTTCGTTCTTTGCTGTGTTCATGACGCTAAACCAGTCGTTGTAGTTTTTAAGGTTCTCCTCGTAGTCGTAGCGCTCTGTCTCCGAAAAGGCGGCGATCTCTGCCACCTCAAAGAACTTCTTGAACACGGCCTCCGTCAAGCCGGACGGCTGTCCT
>JAGBRL010000017.1 GCA_017632345.1 Paludibacteraceae bacterium | reverse complement strand
TCCTTCGCTTGGTTGGAAAACTTTAGAAGGTTGACTATCGACTATGAGTTTCGTGCAGAAACTGCAGTGGCCATGATTCAATTAGCCTTCTGTTTTCTGATGCTTAACAAAATATTTTAGAAAAATTTAAACAGCTTCTTATATTTGTCCTGTTACAATGAAATTAGTTATGAAGAAAATAAAACATGCAATAACACTGTTTTTTGAATCACTATTGTGTTTGCTCGAAACGATAGTTTATCTGCCGGCTTATCTGATATGGGTCGCTGTTTCGTATAGACGCATGCATAAGCGTTGTAAAATAAATCGCAAGAAGTATGAAGAAGAGGGAAATGAAGACTAAATCATTATGAATATGAAACATTTCATTATTTTTGTGGAAACAAAGGCAAAATGACAAATAAATCGTAATTTGTCGAAGCTACTTTTAATTTTACAGTATATCTAAAGATGATGAAAAGGATATTTTTTATATTATCGCAATTTTGCAAGGTTTTGCCTATCGAATGGTATGCCAAAGCCTCGAATCACAATGTTATCTTTCCTTTTTATCACATCGTTTGCGATGAGGCTCCTGGTCACATAAAGCATCTTTATCGCACAAAAAGCGCTGCGGATTTCGAGAGCGATTTGGATTTTCTTCTAAAGCACTTCGAACCTATAACGTTCGACGAATATCTGAATAGGGAACGATTCGACAAACCTGCTATGGTGCTCTCTTTTGACGACGGACTTCGCGAGTTTGCGGATGTGGCTGCTCCTATATTGCTGAGGAAAGGGGTGCCTGCCATTAATTTCCTAACGATAACAAAGAGCTCTTTTATCGCTACAAAGCGTCTCTGCTCGTTGAACATCTGAAATGCGACAAAAATACGGCTAAGCAAATTCTTTCCACAGGTTATAAGGATAGGTTTTCGCTCGATGAGATGGCGAAAGATGCGGGTCTTGACTATCGCTCTTATCTTAACAGCGAACAGCCGTATCTGACCACCTCTCAGATAGAACATCTGGCGTCTCAGGGCTTTCAATTCGGTGCGCACAGTCTTTCTCATCCGCTATACGAATCCATTTCGGAGGATGAACAAATTGAGCAGACTCTTAAATGCGTCGATTCGCTATCCTCTATACAAGGCACGTGCAAACTGTTCTCTTTCCCTTTTACCGACAACGGGGTGAAGAGCTCTTTCTTCGATTCTGTTTATAAGCAAGGGGTGGAATACACCTTCGGCACTGCCGGCATAAAAGATGACGAGCAGCAACGTAACATACAGCGCATTCCGATGGAGCAAGATCAATACTCGGCACAAAGCATTTTGTACAGCGAATATTGCTACTGTCTGTTAAGGCAACTGATACGCCGCAATGTTGTGCATCATTAAGAATATTCTGCGTAAAAACATACTCGACACGATATTACTCTCATTTATATTCCAAATTTTGCATAAAAATACTTATTTTGAAAGAAAAATGTAATTTTTTTGTCTATTTATGCGTAATTATTGAATAATTGTTTGTATTTTTGCACCGAAGTTTTAGAATTTTCTTTCTTTATCAGACGGAAGGCTGAGAGATATGGATATTCTATCGAATTGAGATTATTAAAAAGCAATAAGGAAAATGGGTTACAATTTCATGACGGCCGACGAAGCGGCTCTTTTTGTTAAGAATGGTTATAAAGTTGGTTTTAGCGGTTTCACTGCGGCTGGAACTCCAAAAGAGGTGCCTGCCGCTATAGCACGTCTTGCCGAAGCAGAACATGCCAAAGGTAACGAATATCAGATTTCTGTGTTCTCTGGAGCTTCTACCGGCGACGCCCTGGACGGAAACCTTGCCCGCGCTAACGCTATCAAATTCCGCACTCCTTATCAGAGCAACAAAGATTTGCGCGGACTCATAAACTCCGGCGAAACCATGTACTCGGACATGCACCTTTCTCATCTGGCTCAGGAGCTTCGCTACGGCTTTTTCGGCAATATCGACGTGGCCATCCTTGAAGTTGCAGACATCACAGACGACGGTGAGATTGTGCTTACTGCCGGCGTGGGCATCGCTCCTACTCTGGCTCGTATTGCAGACAAAATAATCATAGAGCTTAATCATACACAGCCTAAGGAACTAAAAGGCATGCACGACATATACGAGCCTTGCGATGCTCCGCACCGCCGCGAAATTCCTATATACTCAGTAAAAGACCGTGCTGGCTCCGCTGTTGTAAAGGTTGATCCTAAAAAGGTCATTGCGGTTGTTGAGACTAACTGCGAAACGGTTGTGGCTGGTTTCACTCCTGTAGATGAAGTTACTGCTAAGATTGGCGAAAATGTGGCAAACTTCCTTGCCGAACAGCTTAAATGCGGCAAGATTCCGGCTGAGTTCCTTCCTATCCAGTCTGGTGTAGGCAACGTAGCTAATGCGGTTCTTGGATCTCTTGGCAAAAACACTGAAATCCCTCCGTTCACCATGTACACTGAGGTTATTCAGGACTCTGTTATTGACTTGATGAAACAGGGCCGAATTTCGTTTGCAAGCGGTTGCTCGCTCACTGTGAGCTCGCCAGTCATGAAAGAGATTTACAGTAATCTTGACTTTTTCCGCGACAAAATCGTGCTGCGTCCTATCGAAATCTCTAACAACCCTGAGGTGGTGCGCCGACTTGGTCTGATTACTATAAACACTGCTCTTGAAGCAGATATCTTCGGCAACGTGAATTCGACTCACGTAACAGGAACTAAGATGATGAACGGATTGGGCGGTTCCGGCGACTTCACACGCAACGCGTTCATCTCAATATACACTTGCCCTTCTACTCAGAAGGACGGCAAAATAAGCCCTATCGTGCCTATGGTGAGCCATGTTGACCACAGCGAACATGACGTGAAGGTTATTGTCACAGAGCAAGGCGTGGCTGACTTGCGAGGCAAGTCTCCTATCCAGCGCGCTGAAACTATCATTGAGAATTGTGTGAACCCTGAATACAAACAGCTTATGTGGGATTATCTGAAGCTTGCAACAAAGAGAAGCCACACGCCTCACACACTGTCTGCAGCTTTCGCAATGCACATCGAGTTCTTGAAGAGCGGAGACATGCGCAACACTAAATTCTGAAAATAGTTTTTAGGTTAATATTGTGTGAAGGCCGCTTCTATGTTTTTGGGAAGGATTGTGAAACGATAGTCCATAGAAGTTGCCTTAAAATTAAAACGCATCTGCTGACTGCAGATGCGTTTTGGGTTCTATAACACTTATTAAATTATCTACTAAAAATATCCCCAGACAAACTATATCTTTGCAGAGGAACTCTTCAACTTTCTCAAAGTCCCCTATAGACTACTCTTATAAATCAGGTCGAGACAGAGCCTCAAATATAAATTCTATGATTGTCATTCACCTTGAAGAGCATATCCACACGGTCTGGCAACTCCTTCAGCATAAAGCGTGTAAGCCTTTCGTAATGCGAAATGAAACGACGAAGTTCAAACTCGCCCATCACGCGCAGATTCTTCTGACCCAACGTTGTCATTCTCAACTTACGCTCCTGCAGGCTGCGCCATTCGTAAACCTTCTCAAACGACGGCACTTGCAGCATAACAAGCAGGTCCAGTTTATTGAACAACTCTTTATACCTTTCTTTCAGCTGATTGTTCACATATTTTCGCCACACACAGTCACGATCCTCAAGTTCCTCCAGACTATTTATCGGCTCTTCCAAATCAGCCTCCGGCTGTTCGCTTGCGCCCATGAACCATCCGTCAAACAGCACAACATCCGGGCGGCCCTCAAACTTGTCCCAACTTGCTTCCGGCCACTGGTCGTCCGTAGCCTTGTTGAAGCGCGGAATCTTAGTCACCGTCTTAGGCGAAGCCTCCGCCAGCGAGTCTATTGTCCTGATTCCAAGCTCCACGTCATGAGTGCCGGGCACCCCGCGCGTTATAAGAAGCGGATGCACCTCTTTTGCCAGCTGTTCTCGCTTGGCTCTTGTCAGGTAAAGGTCGTCAATGCTCAAAAGCAGCACCTTCATTTTGAATTTTTCTTCAAGAACAACCTTCAGCAAATTGCCAAAAGTAGTCTTTCCAGCTCCTTGCGCTCCATTCACGCCAATAAGCTGCATCTTATCCTCTATATTCAAACCTTCGGCAATCATATTCGCCAACGGCACATATATCCTGTCCAAATCTTCCATCAAGACCTCGTCGAGCATCAACTCCTGCAATTTCCTGAGAAAAGAAAAACGTAATTCTGTCGATTCCATAATCAGTCTTTTAAAAAATGTGAATAATGCGAGACTATGTATTTATTATCCCTACACAAAATCAATCTACCAAAGCCGCTTCAACACGGATGCTCCGCATACGGCATTCAAAAAACGCATAAACAGTCTCTTAATTTCTGTTTTGTTCTCGGTTAAGCTGCGTCCTTTTGCGCAATTAATAATTAAACACCAAACGCATCAATCTCCGCACTGCGGAAATTTAGACTTTCTTCAATTAAAAAATATAAACTGTTCCGTAATTATTTGCTAAAAGCCGCAAGCAACTGCCGCTCCTATTGTACCCGTAAAGATAATAAAATATTCAAAAACAACCACTTTTTAGCAAAAAAAATTTAAATTTCAAGACAATATTGTCCTAAAGTCTCTTCTATAAATTAATTTTTTTATTTGGGTATTCAATATTGTCCTCAATAATTTAAGGAAAATAAGAGGACGTCTCGGCTCTTTCTACGTTTTGCCCTTTATTTGACAGTTGTCGGTTTTGTGAGTTTGGAGATTTTTATCAGCAGCAAAAAAGCCTGAGACACAGGTCATCAAATGTCTCAGGCTTTACATCGTTCACGTCAGTTCTGTTTATTCAGAAACATACGCGGCCGACTTCTCTAAAGCTTCGTTTATATTTGAGCAGATATTTTCCGCTCCTATTATCTTTTCAAAATTAGCCTTTATCAATGTTGAGCGCACGTGTTTGTTCACGCCAGACAGCACAACCTTGATTCCGGCTCTCTTAGACTGCTCGCAAAGCGTTTCCAAGTTGTGCAGCCCAGTAGAGTCTATGAACGGCACCTTGCGCATACGAATCACACGCACTTTCGGTGCTTCTGCCACCTCCTGCATGATTTCGTCGAATTTGTTTGCCACACCAAAGAAATATGGCCCGTCTATTTCGTAAACCTCCACACCTTCTGGGATGTGCAATTTTTCTTCGTGAAGAGCGACATCGAGATTCTCTCCCGGGTCAATCTCGTTGTGGAACACACGAATCACAGAAGCCTCGTTTGTACGTTTCAGGAACAGCACAATAGCCAAAAGCAAGCCAATCTCTATCGCGATGGTCAAATCAAAAATCACAGTCAGCACAAAAGTCACGATAAGCACAGAGAAGTCTGACTTAGGGCTTTTCCACAAAGAGACGAACGTGCGCCAGCCGCTCATATTGTAAGACACGATAATAAGCACCCCTGCCAAGCACGGCATAGGAATGTAGCCCACAAGATTACCAAGGAACAGAAGCACAAGCAGAAGCACCACCGCGTGGACGATACCCGCAATTGGCGTGCGTCCGCCGTTATTTATGTTCGTCATTGTGCGAGCTATAGCGCCAGTAGCCGGAATACCTCCGAAGAAAGGCACCACAATATTAGCAATACCCTGCCCTATCAGCTCCGTGTTAGAGTTGTGCTTGTCGCTTATCACCCCGTCTGCCACCATAGCAGAGAGCAACGACTCTATCGCGCCGAGCATCGCGATTGTGAAGGCTGCAGGGAAGAGTTTTTTCACCAGACCGAAAATGCTTTCGCCCTCCGCCATCTCTGGCATCGTTGGCATCGGCACACCTTCTGGCAACTTGTACAAATCGCCGATGGTCTGAATTCCGGTCACACCGCAATATGTCTTCAGCACATATACGCCTATTGTCACAAGTATTATCGCAACAAGAGAGCCCGGAATTTTCTTTGAGAACTTAGGCGTGATGATGATTATAAGCAAACTCACCAAACCTACGCCCAACGCCCACCAGTTTATATTCGAGATATTTTCAAAATAGCAAACCCACTTATGGATAAAGTCTGCCGGCACTTTTTCTATGCCAAGCCCGAAAAGGTCGTTCATCTGCGTAGAGAAGATGGTGAGCGCAATACCTCCTGTAAAGCCCACAATCACAGGATACGGAACAAACTTTATGATGCTTCCAAGTTTGCAGACCCCCATAAGCACAAGCATAATGCCGGCAATGATTGTCGCAATCATCAGCCCTGAAAGACCAAACTCCTGTATTATGCCGTAAATGATGACGATAAACGCTCCGGTAGGCCCGCCAATCTGCACCTTCGTGCCTCCAAAAGCAGAGATAAGGAACCCTGCGATGATTGCTGTGACCAACCCCTCGGTAGGGCCAACGCCCGACGCGATTCCAAACGCAATAGCCAGCGGAATGGCCACTATACCAACAATAATCCCGGCCATTAGGTCGGTTGTAAAACGCCCCTTGTCATAACCCTTCATGCATGAGAAGAGCTTAGGAGCAAACACATCTGACAATGATGCTTTCATGAATCAAAATGACATTAAAATTTTATAAATATTTTTTAATAATATCAAATCAAAAACAGCGCGTCTCTTGCGGAAAAAGTTCCGGACAACACGCTCCCAATGGTTTTATTGTTGGAGATTTCGGCACTTGCGCAAAGAGTCTGTCTGCAAGCACTTAATTTTCAGCGATAAAGCCGTTGTTAAAAATCGCGCAAAATTAAGACTTTTTTAACAATTACACAATATTTTTGTGTTATAAAACATATTTACCCCAATATTGTCCTAAATATTTTTAAAGCATGAAGTATCGCACAGAGTATTAATACTTTGTGAAAAACGTTGCCAGAATACCCCCCCTATGTAATCATGGACGCGTCCGGAGGTGGTGTGAATGGTTCGTTCAGCCACTTTTC
>JAGBRL010000016.1 GCA_017632345.1 Paludibacteraceae bacterium | reverse complement strand
GAGAAAGCCGACCCGGCCCTGTTGGAGCTGATCGAGCGCGCGCAAGTCTGCAACTTCACCGACGAGGAGCTGGCCCGCTACGAAGCCGGCCTGAAAGCCCTCGAAGACCATGTCGACTTCAAGGAGATGCTGGAGGAAGGCATTGCGAGAGGCAGAGCGGAGGGCAGAGCGGAAGGCAAAGCGGAGGGACTGGCCGAAGGCATGGAAAAGGGCAAGGCGGAAGGCATTGCCGAAGGTCTCGCAAAAGGCATCAGAGAAAATCAGCTCAGCACCGCCCGGAAAATGCTGAAACTAGGCATGTCCGTAGAAGAAATAACCGAAATCACAGGTCTGACCAAAGAGGAAATAGGCAACTTGTAGGTTTCCACATTGTAAAGACGTGGCGCACTACGTCTCTTTGCTGTATAATATGAAACTTAGGAGAGCGTATGTACAAGATAAGTCCGTCCGTATACGAGAAAACCGACCAGCCCCTGCCGGAGCTGATCGAGCTCACACAAGTCTGCAATTTCACCGACGAGGAACTGGCCAGTTACGAATCCGGCCTGAAAGTCCTCAAATATAGTGTTGACTTCAAGTGATGCAGGAGGAAAGCATCGCGAGAGGTAGAGCCTAAGGTCTCGCAAAAGGCATAAAAGAGACCCAGCTCAACACCGCCCGGAAAAAGCTGAAACCATGCATGACCATAGAAGAAATATCCGAAATCACTGGTCTGAACAAAGAAGAGGCTTTGCAATTAACAATTAGCGGGGATATCCTGATGTTAATTGTTAATTGTTAATTGTTAATTATTTCATTCCTCCTTCAAAAACCACTTCCTCGGAATATACAGCCGGACAGACACGGTCTTGGGATATAGCTCGGACTATATATTTGTAAGTTGCACCCACTGCAACTCGCTCATCAACATAGTACAGCTGATTTGCACGTACTGATGCAATATCCAACATTGGTTCATCATTCCTCTTTCTGTAAATAACATACCTGCTGATGGAAGTTTTAGAGGTTATATCCCACGTCAGCCGTATGTTTTTTTCTTTCTCCAAATTGGTTATCAAGACCTTCAGATTACCTATGCAACCAGGCCGTTCACCTTTGGTAGTCAAGGTATTAGTCCTAGCCTCTGATTTATTTCCAACGGCGTCATAGATCTTCATGAAGTATGTTACCTGAACTCCGCTCATGCCAAAGTCATCTTCGTGTATTGTTGGCGTTTTTCTCTTTGTCAAGTCAAATCGTTTCACTAAAACGACCTTGCCAGTGTCGTCTATTTGTCTGTACAGTTCCATGTAGTCCAAATCATCGCTTGGCGAATTTTCCCATTCCACCACAACTTTGTCATTTGGCTGTTTCAGAAAACGAAACACAATAGGAGCAGGAGGTATGGTGTCTGGCTTTAGTGCCTTTACAGGCTCCGACCACTGAGAACTGTTATAAGACAAGTCAATCGCATTGACACGGTAATAGATGCTTGTTGTTAGTGTGTTGAGCGACAAAGTATCTGTATATGAATTAAGAGAACAGATGGTGTCTGTAATTAAGAAAAAATCATCATCACGTCCTGAATTTGAAACAAACAGTTTATAACCTTGAATGTCAGGTTCTTTATTTGCATCCCATTTAATAGATGCCACACCAGCCGAATCAATTGTAACATTCAGGCCAGTTGGCACAGCTGGCGGAATAGTATCTGCACGGAATGAGAAAAAGTAGGACGATTGCTTTTCTTGCCTTTTCTCAGGTTTATCCTCTACCCCAACTGCGACCACTGCATAATACTGAGACTCATCGTACTTTTTATCAATCTTAAATTTACGTTTCGACGGCTCTATCAAAGCATCGTTTTCATAGAAAAACTTCTTGAAATCCGGAGTTCTGCTAATTCTAAAACCTTTGATTTTCTTTTCAAATTTATTATCAAACGACCATTGCACCTCTTCAGATCGACGCTTTACCACAACTGTATCTACGTCAATTTGCAATGACTCGAATACAAATTTAGGCTCAACTTTCACAACATTGGAGCAAGGTCCGTAGAAACCAAACGGTGAATACCCCTTCATTCTATAGTAAAACGTGCCCTCTTCGGCAGGAAACGAGTCTCTGAATATCGCCACATCCGCCAATTTATCATCAGTATAAGCCTGCACAAAAGGGCGGGAACGCAAAGGTTCGAAGTTTTTACCGTCAACACTTCTTTCCACATTATAAGCAGAATAAAAACCCACATGATTAGCCGTGGACCACTCAAAGTGCGCGTATTTCACCTCCGGATGCCCTTCAAAATCAGAAGATGCAGGAAGGACTGTCAATTTCCGCATATCCACCTTCACAAGATTTGCCCCTGAGTTTTTAGTCTTTTCGTCGTCCGCAAAGACTACTCTGTATTCATATTTGGCATTTTTTGTCACATTTTTATCCACAAACAGCAACGCCGCCGCATTTGCCGCATTTTTAGAAATGTCGCAAGTAAAAAGAGCCATGGCGTATAACAAACCGTCTTCAAACGCAGGCTTGCCCGGAATGGAAGTCAGTTTGACATTCTCGTCTTCCGGTTCTTCCGACGTATACCTGTCAGCAGAGGGGTAAAAAATTTCCTTCAGTACGGAGATGTCCGAGTCTATCGCCTCCATCACGTCCATTTCGTTTTGAGATAGAGGAGATAACTTTGAAGATATATTAATCCAAGCAACATCACCTTCATTCCTGCGCTGAACCAGATAACCAGATTTAACGCTGCGCTGGAAAAGCGCTTCTGAAGCCGGTGCCCAACGAAGAGAGACTGAATCTCCATGATTGAAATACAGCAACGTTATATCGTCTGAAGCAAACGACGATGAAATCACCGCAAAAAACATTGCGGCAGTTATCATCACTTTATAAAAAATCGTCCTCATATTTATATGTATAAAATCTTTTAACTTAAACCTAAATCAATACTTTCCCTTGCCATTTCCGCCCATAGTCTAATTTTCTGAGTCAGGCAACGTGCCTTCTCCGATCTCATCCGGAGCTTCATGTTCCACTTCGTCGAAGAACGACGGATCAACATTTTCATGAATTACTTCGCCATTCGCAGTCCATGTACATTTTGTACCAGCCTCAAACTTGGCTGTGGCATTTCCCTTTAGCAATCCGCCTAACAAACGGTATCGGAAGCCAACCTCACCATGCACAAAGAAAGGCTTCGGCAGTTCGCCCTCCAGATTAGCCGCCGCTTCGAACTCCACCACTTCAAACTTTTTACGACGAGCCTTGATGCCCGCACTTACGTCAAGATAGACAAAGACACGTCCGGAAGCTCGGTATTTGCTGTTTTCGCATATAAACCCAGGCTTGCGCACCACCAGCAAGTCTGTACCTCCTTTAAACGCAACATCTGCATATACAAATTTATTTAGGTGACACTCAACCGAAAGAGCCGCACCAAATGCAAAGCCAGTACCGTTCGACATCTCGTCTGAATGATCTGCCGAAGTTGCTGTTGACTGCGTTACGTTGAACAAAGCCGAAATCTCAGGGTCCAAAGGAGGCAAAACGCTCGGAACGCTGTCTCCAAACATCATATACGTTTCCGTATTTATTTTTTCAGCAAAAGTCAACTTGCACGGATTATTGTAAGTACCGATGTTACAGTACCAACTTTCCGGATAAGTCCTCAATTTTAGTCCAACTGTACCTTGCACTATCTTTTTGACCCTTTCACCAGGAGTCACAGATGCGTCGAGCATCAGAATCTCATTCTTAAAGTCATATGCAGTATAAATGCTACCTGCCAGCAATCCGTCGTCCGGTTCTTTGCTGACCACAGCAACTTTACCAGCCAAAGAAACCTTTCCTATACCGCCAGAGCTGCTGAACTCAAGACCCAGCTTAGCCTTTGCGTTAATCAGATTATCCTGAGCCACGCAAACACCGATTCCAGCCTCAAAGCCAAAAGCGACAGCCTTGTTCGGCACGGTAGGCTGCAACCTGAACTGGTCCATATCAAACTTAACCCCCATTCTGCTATACAGAGCCAAAGAGGCGCTGTTCATCAACACTGCAGGAGGGAATATTGGGGTTCCAGGGAAATCTGCAGACGCATACGCAAACCAATAGCGATAAGGTTTGGCGGTAGTGTCTGTGCCGTTTATATAGTTTGTTTTGCCGAATTTAGCCTCCACATCTACAGCAATAGGCGGAGTCTTCATAGAAAACGCCAAATTGCCGGCAAAACCGTCGCCAAAGACATTGTCTGTTTCTTTGTCAAACGCCTTTATAGCTCCTCTTAGGCGGAAAGCCGAATACGACACATCCACATCTATTCCTCTGAGACGCAAACCGTTTATCTTCCACTTGTTATCGATGTCAGACACCACTTGGAATGATCCATCTACCGAAACTCCCTGTTTTTTATCATCAGAAGACTCTTTCCCGATAATCTCCAGATACATGTCTGTATGCAGCAACGCCTCGTTTTCGGAACTTTGCGCCTTGATGTTCTTCAGTCCAAAACTCAACCCATGAATATTTGGAGAGCCAATGCTGTTCAGGGAGAAGTTTCCTGCATAAAAATGAGGATTCGCCGAAGAGAACTTCAATCCCTCAAAACGCAGTCCATCAACCTTCAGCACCTTATTGTCCATATCCAATCCACCGTTCAGATTCAAGACAAAGGCTTTTTGATATTGACCTGTAGTGTCTAAAGTTTTGCTGTAGGAGATACTTGTACCTGCCCCTATCAGAATAGTGGTGGTCTTCAGCACTGGCAAGGTGCGTTTCATATCCTTCTCCAGTTTCGACTCAATGACAAAACTCAAGCCTTTTAAAGAATCCGTATAAAACTGTGCGTTCAATCCTAAAGTCAGCGGATTTCCATTATCATCCTGAAGCGGCTTTACTATTATAGTTCCGTCAAGTCCGCCACCCGAAACCTTTCCGCAAGAGAGCCCCAACGAAATGCTTTTAAATGTAGCCTGAACGGTTGAATTCTCACCAAACAGACCTCCTTTTTTCGACGTCGGAGCAGCTGCTGTTTGCGCATTGTCTGCCGCAGATTCCGCATTATTGGATGCTGTTGCGTTAGCATTCTTAGCTGCAGTGGCATCAACCTTTCCAAACTCTGCTTTGGCCTCGAACCAACCGGAGACACCAGTTTCATCTATCAGCATATTATAGGCGGCCACGCTTTGCAGCGGGAAATCGGGAAACTCTCTAGTGAGGTCAACCTTCAACGTCTTTATTGCAAATCCCGTCCAGAATTTTTCGTCACCGGCAGCAAACGGAGAGGTGTACCCCTTAGGGAAGGCAAAAGACTCTCCATTTCGTATCGTGCTGAAGTCAGCCACTAGCCAATGAGCCGTATATACAATATCATCCGTAACCTTAATTTTGAAAGGCTGATCCAGTTGAGCCTCGAAAACGATGTCGTTAAGGTCTGTCACATTAATTTTAAACGAAGCCGTAACAACCTTTGCCAGCGAATCTTGTATCGCTTTTAGAGAGTCACTAATCGTGCTGGCCGTCTTTTTTGCAGCGCTGACAGGTTCTGCCGCAGTGATGATACTGCTTGAGAAACGCACCCTTCCAGACAAGTACATCTGCTTAAATCCGTTACAGTCTATCTCCACGTATGTAGTTGTATCCAGATCAAGATAAATCTTATCTTTAGCCAATGTATAAGACTGATAAAGCAACTTTGAGTTTGATGTGCCATCGTCAATTTTTATCTTTGAAGAGCCACTACCCTTCAGCACAACATTATCACCTCTGAAAGAAATGACATTTGCATCCACTCCGTCCGAAATGGTCCAGGGCAAGACCCATGTTGCATGCACATCCATCGCTACGCTTCCGCTATCTTTGCTCATCCTCGCATACCGAAGCGTATCTACCGACAGTTCAAAACGCATGCCGGACGAACGGATCCCCACTGGCATAGTGTAAGTCAGAGTAAGCATTGCCTTAGCGTTATTGATGACCATGTCGGTCTTTGTCTGCAGCTCTCCTAACATATTCTTAATATCGTCCACACCTTCTGCACTGTCATCAATATTGGAAGAGATGTCTCTGAAAACATCCTTCAAACTGTCAAACTTCATGTTCTTCAGACTCTCTACACTCGCACCCTGCAATTGACTAATGAGGTTTTGCACCTCTTCTACCGACCTCCCCGCATCAGAGCAGACTGCCGAAAGGTCTTTACCCTTACTTGCCAACAAGTCGCCAAAAGCCTTGAACGAATTAGACAAATCCAAAGCCGATTCCTTCAACCGGTTAAAATTATCTTTCTCTATGTTTACGGTACTTGTCACAATACCTCCGGCCTGCGCCATTGCTTGCGAGCACTGAAAAACAAAGAAACATAACAAAGCACCTAAACGGAGCCATCTTCTCATTTGTTGTTTTACCCTCATGTTTTATATTCTAAAAATTGACGCGATATGTCAAGTTTGTTAAAAACTCAAATGTATTATTCCCTGTCACCATTGCTCCTAAATAGCGAGTAAAGCCACTGCTTAGCGAGAATGTGTGTTTGCCTAATTTCTTTGACTTTGTCGGCAATGTGTAGTTTGCCGAGAAGTTTGCGTTCAGTAATGAACCGTCCTCTCTATTCTCAACAGAGTTTAAGTTGTACGCCAAAGCAAGAGCCAACGCCAAAGCGTCTTTGAACAACGTTTTGTTAGCTGAGATACCTGGCCCGAAGTAAAGCGTAGAGAGAGCTGTTGCATTACAATAATTGGCAGTAAAATAAGACGACCATCCAAAGGCGAGCGGAACGTACTGCTGCGAAAAATTCAGATTGCCGCTGTAAAAATCTGAAAAACTCGTCAGTTCATCTTCTGACAAGGAATTTGCACATTGATAAGAGAGAGAAAGAGACAAGTTGTCTTTCACTTGCTCTGAACCAAAACTGAAATTATTGGTCAGCGATACAGTACGAGAGACTTGATAAAAGTTCAGACTGTCCATATCATTTGTATAGTATGGATATGAAGTCGGCTTTACCTTGGTGTAAGTGTTGAAGTTGGACATATTTGCGCTTATAGTCCAAACTTTGCCAGACGCATAGCTCACGTTTGCTGAATAAACAACATGACGGGTGTCTGTGGAGCGTTGGTTGTCCAGGTTATTGTACTGCAATCCAAATTGCCCTGACATACTAAGTTTACCTTTGAACAGTTTCAGATTAGGCGCGACCGTGAAATTCTGCTCGTCTTCGTTAAAATAATAACCGCCCAAAGATGAGTAGTACGGAGACAGGCGCTCATACTGAAGAGCAACGCCAAATATCGGTCCTTGATACCCCAAAGAGGCATTGATCGCATCTGTCAGCTTATCCGACTGCTTGCGCTGAAAAATTTTGTCTATGAATGTTGTTGACACCACTTCGTCACCCGCATCATTCCTCAGATTTGTGTTATGCATAGAGAATGCGTACTCCAAATGAACGTTGAAATACTTCAGGAAACTTTGCGTCACCGCTGCAGAAACTGCAGTGTTACGCTTAGGAGTCAGCAGACACTCGTCCGGCACAGGCCCGACCAACGAGTTTTCTTTATCTTCTCCATGAAAGAAAGTGACCTCATACGACCCTGTTTTCCCTGAATATCCTACTTTTGCAGCATATCCCATACGTTTGTAGCTCACCGTAGAAAGATTATCTTCCAAAGGGTCATACTCCACAGCCTTGCGAAGCCGTCCGTACATAGCAGAGATGTTCCAGTTCCCCGGCGTAAGTTCCACTCCAACTCCGTTAAAATCGTGGTCCGACAACGTATAAGGACTTAAAGACATCACGTTAGTACCTACCAACAGGTGCACCCATTTGTATCGCGGATCCAACTTGAACCTGTTGAAAGGTTGTGTGTAAGTACGCTGAGTATTGCTCAACGAAAAAGAAAACGGCATGGCAATTCCCCACAAATTGAGGTTTAAATTACCATTCAAATAATAAGCGTACGGATCCCGCGACACAAGACTGTCGCTTCCGACGTAAAAGTCGTTAGAGAAAGAGAGACCGCCACTTGCGCTTAAACCTTTCTTAAAACTAAGTTCGTCCAAGTTCTGGCTTGTCGCCGTTACAGAAGCTTCTGCATTATGCATCGCAAGAAGCAACAAAAACAATACAAAAAACAATCTACTTTTCATCTCAGTTCTTCCTTATACTGTTTTTGTAAACTACTCTTTATCAGCAAAACACATTGCCTTTTATTTTCTTTCATCGTTTATTTTATTACATTCAAACAATTTCTAATACTTTTATATTTAACCGACAGCACATAGAAGACGTTGCGTGATACGTCTCTACAAAGTGCGGCCCTCTATATTATGGCTTCGTAAATACGTTTCCCATCATGCTCAACCCACTCCGGCTCTTCCTGTACAGTTTTGTTTTTCAGGAAGGAGAAGGTGACCAAGTAGCCTTCACTGAGGCCTCGTGTTTTGAGGTATTCGGCAAGCTGCACCTTGCCTTCGACCTCGTACTTTTCGCCTCGCCAGATTTTCAGTTCGATGACGAACTCTTCACCGCCAAAACTCACCACCAAGTCCATCCTGCCGCCGTCGCGCGTCTCAGGCTCAACGTAGTAGAAGCCTGTGCCGTTGACAATTGGTTTGAGGAAACAGAGGAACAGAAGCCTGCCTTGACGTTCCAGAAACTCGTTGTCCTCCTTGCGGTATTCGTTGTGAATGAGTTTCTGGAAACGTTCGATAACGTAAGGCATGTTGAGCTTGCCGTTTAGAACGTACTCGCCTTGGGTCACGCTGATTTTTCCTGCATTCTGACGGTCGTAAGCCAGCGCAAAATATTGCTGAAAGCACTCCTCAAATATCAGATTGTGAATGATAGTCTTTCCCTCCACATCCTTGATGTAAGAGAACATGTGTGCAACCCTTACTACCGGGTCTATAAGTGTGTAAGTGTATTTCAGACCGTTTACCGATATTGAGTACATAAAAGAGCGCAGTTCCTCGTTGTTCTCAAGATTTTTTGAGATGTCGTCAATCAAAGTTCCGCTATTCCCTTTCACGATTTCCTTGACCGCCATCTGAATGCCACTTTCGCTCCAGTCCTTTTCAAAACGCCTGTCTATCAGTTCGCAAATTTTGCTCACGAGATATGGATAGCCGCTGGTATATTTGTATATCTCCTTGGAAATGAACTCTTTGTCCATACCGGTATGATGATCGGCTTCATACTCGTTGAGCATGGTGATGATTTCATCCGGATGGAAGGTCATGTCAACGTTAAAGTCGGCGGCGATGTTCCATGGCGAGTTGTACTTGCGTTCCTCATCCGGACGAAGCTTTATTTTGAGGTTCTTCACGTCGTAAACGCCGGCAAGCACCACACTGTGGAAAGTGAAACGCATATCGCCAGTTTCATTACGCATCAGATAAAGGTTGCGAAGCGTCCCAAGAAAGTGGAGGAATAGTTGATTATCCAGACTTTTATCTACTTCATCTATAAACAGCACTATTTTTTTGTCACATTTGTAGCAAAAATTGTTTATATGCCGAGACAATTCGTTTAAAGACAAAATAGTTTGACTCCAAAGTTGGGCATAGACGGTTTGATTAGTTTTGATAAGCATATCGTTCACCTCCTCCATGAATGAACGAACAAAATTCTCTTCATTTTTATAACTATCAGGGCCAAATCCCTCAAAACTAATTTTTATAGCAATATATTCATCAGCAAATAACCGCAACAACGCATTCATCGTCGTTGTCTTGCCGAACTGACGAGCACGATTGATGGTGAAGTACTTGCCTCTATCGATAAGTTCCTCTATATGAGCAAGTTTCTTGCTGGTGTCAACCATATAGTGCATGGCAGGGTTGCAACTGCCGGTGGTATTGAATTCTTTTGTCATGACTTTCTGTTTTGGGCAAAGATAATGTTTTTTATCCGCTTGTCAGTTTTCCAGCCGCTCAATCTTGCAACTATGCTCCTTCGTCTTCTCGTCATAATTTACGCCTACGAAAAGCAGGTCGCCTTTGTAGTTATTCAACGCCTGACAATAGTTTTTGTCCTTTATTTGCTGCAAGGCACTTCCTGCGCTTTTGTTGTGTTTCAACTCTATCACCATTGCAGGAATATTAGGCAAATAAGG
>JAGBRL010000015.1 GCA_017632345.1 Paludibacteraceae bacterium | reverse complement strand
GCTTTGCAGTGGAATCATATTGCTGCGTTTGTGTGTTTGGTGCTTGCGGTTTATTTTGTTTTTATGAAATGATTTTTTTTGTGTTTTGAGCATTTATCAGATATGTGTTGTTGCATATTTGTAAAAAATGTCTATATTTGCAAATAGGTTTAATTAAAAAATAAAAAAGATGAAAAAAATTATATTTTTATTGCTGAGCGTGTGCTTGTTTGCTGCATGTAGCAAAGATGATGACGCAAAGGATCCTGATCTTGTTTTTATGACCATTTCGGGAGATTCGTTGGAGCCTAGAACTGTGGAAATGGTGGAGTCTTTGATTGTTTCTTTCGATTTGGATTCTGTAAAATATACAAAAATTAATAGTCAGGTTACCATAGCGGACAAGGTTGTTCACTTTTCTGCATGTGCTGGCGGTATTGGAGATGGCGAATTCCAGTTGGCAGGAACTAAATACTCCAATGTGGTAAAGATGGTTAAGTGTGAGCCCGGAAAGGAAAATTATAATTTCACTGCAACTGAATATGTTGTTAAGGAGGGCTCAATGAAAATAGAGCATAGAGAAGGCGGACTTGACGCTTTAGTCACTTTGGATTTGGTGGCTGAGTCTAAGGCTGGCGCTTCAATAAGGATGAAGGGGCAGATGATTGCGATTTACTAAAAGGAAATTAATTTAGTTTTTTTTTGAGTGCGGCAGTTGTTGCTGCACTTTTTTGGTTTATGGAAAAGAGAATTATTGTAGTTGGAGCTAGTTCAGGGATAGGTCGAGGACTGGCGGAGGTTTACGCTAAGGCGGGGTGGCGCGTTGGTGTCACCGGCAGGAGGAAGGAGCTTCTTATTGCTTTTAAGGCAAAATATCCTAAGAATGTTTTTTGGTCTGATTTTGATGTTGCAAAGGATGATGTGGAAGAAAAACTGACGGGTTTGACAAATGAATTGGGCGGTTTGGATTTGTTGGTGATAAGCGCAGGCGTGGGGTATCAGAATCCTGCATTGGAAACGGCAAAGGAGTTAGAGACTGTTCAGACGGATGTTGTAGGGTTCTTAAAGGTGGCGCTTTGGGCGTTTGATTATTTCAAAACTCATAATGGAGGACATTTGGCTGGTATAAGTTCTATAGCAGGGATAAGAGGGCTGGATATTTGTCCGTCTTATTCTGCAAGCAAAGGTTTTGAGGCGATTCTTTTAGAGAGCCTAAGGCGCAAGTCGTATCAGGAACAGCTTGGAATATCTGTGACGACTATAATACCCGGATTTGTCGATACTGCAATGGGGCAGAGCAAACAGGCCTTTTGGAGAGCTTCAGTAGAAGAGGCGTCCCGTCAGATTTACGCAGAGTTGGAGAAAAAGCGTGACAAGGTTTATGTTACGGAGCGATGGAGGTATGTAGCATTCTTTTTGAAGTTTGTGCCTGATTTCTTGTTCAAACGTGTAAAAATGTGAAATATTTGGATTGTGTTGTAAAAATCCACAAAATTTAAGAAAAAATGCACAATAAAGGGGGTGAATAGCATTAAGTTTGCGATGTGAATGATGGAAATGTTGTTCACATCTGAATTTAGACCCTATTATATAAATATACTATATCCAAAAACCTCTACTACCTGAAAAACACATTTTGTTCGAAAGGACAAAGAAATCCTTGGGAGAGTTCTCTTTCAAGGATTTTCTATTTTTTGGGGTACTGTGATTGAATAAATGTTTAGGAATCTGCAAATAATGTGGAAAATATTAAAAAATGCCGATTTTATCGAAAAAATCCACATTTTTTTTAGAAAAATCCACATGAAAAATCGGTTTGATGAGTAATATTGCAATACGTCAAGCAGATGATGTTTGACATTTGAATTAGACCCTATTATATAAATATACTATATCCAAAGAATCAGATTTTGTTGTGAAATAAGGTCTGTGAAGATAGAACGGGACGAGCGCGGTTGCGCAGTCCCGTTTTTTTGTGAGATTGTGTGTGGGTATAGTTTTTGGGTATGGCGATTGAGCTTTGTAAGCTGAATAGAGAGTAAAAAAAGACTGCCGTTCAGCAGTCTGCGTTATTTTTGTTTCAAGCCGAAAAACAGAAAATTTGTAATCTGTTTTCTTTTGTTTTTCATTTGATATTCTAATTCTCCGCGGATATACGGAACCTCCATGCCTTTTACCGCATTGTTAATCATCAAGGCTGCGAAGTAGGGGTCTTCGACAGAAAACAGTTCCTCTTCTATCCCTTTTTCCAAAATAATTTTCAGCATTACCCTTTCACGGAGGTCAAGCTTGCGTCTGACCTTTTCCACTACAGATATGTTGCTGAAAAAATCAGCTTTCAGATTGCCGTTTCTGTTTACTATATCTTTAATAGTGTCAAGATGAGTGTAAATGAAGTCCACGAGCTTGTCGTCGGGCCTCAGGTCTTTCTGCATCACATCGTCTAGTCTGTTTTTAATTTGGTCAAGTTCTGTTTCTACAACTGCGAAATATATATCCTCTTTGCTTTTGAAATAGGTGTAAAGAGTGCGGCGCCCTTTCTGAGAAGCAAGAGCGATATCGTTCATCGTAGTGTTTTCGAATCCTTTTTCTGCAAAAAGTTTGCGGGCTACATCAACTAAAATATCTTTTGTTTTCGCAATCATGATCAGATAATAAATAGTTTTGACAAAAATAAGGCATTGAGAAGAATAAAAAAACATAAAAGAAAGAATTTTTGCGAAAAAGTCAAAGTTTTTAACGGCCGCAGAGTTTTTGTCAACAGAAGAAACTTATTGAAGCGGGTTTGCTTACAAGATGCGTCTTGATATAAAAAAGAGAAACTTCAGTTTTTTTACTGAAGTTTCTGCATGATTATCTTGATTTGTGTAAATTATCTAAAGGCAGCTTCTCTAAACTACGGTTTGTGATTGATTCAAAGCCATCCAAATCTAATTTATAAATTATAGCTGATTGCAATACCAACCATACATTTTAGCCACGCCCTCTTCAATGTCTATTTTGTGGTGCCAGCCTAAACTGTGCAGTTTAGAAACGTCAGTCAGCTTGCGCATTGTACCGTCAGGTTTGTCCGAATTGAAACGCAACTCGCCTTTGTAACCAACCTCCTTGACGATAAGCCTTGCCACATCGCCAATAGATATTTCCTTGCCAGTTCCGACGTTTATGTGGCAATTTCTGACCTCCGGATTCGAGCCTTTCAAATCCTTGAAATCAACGTGCTCCATGACAAACACGCTAGCGTCGGCCATCTCTTCGCTCCACAAGAATTCGCGCAGCGGCTTGCCGGTTCCCCATAGCTCTACATACTCTCCGTTTATTCCGTATTTAGCAAGTATCGCGGCAATTTCGGCTTCGCCGTTAGAGCCAGACACGCCTTCGACCGGACGGGCGTTCAAATCTTTTCTGACAGCGTCCCAGTCGTTGTTTTTAAGGCAGTTTGCAAGATGAATCTTTCTGATCATCGCCGGTAACACATGGCTACGTTCAAGGTCGAAATTGTCGTTCGGGCCGTACAGATTCGTAGGCATTACAGCGATGTAGTTAGTGCCATACTGCAAGTTGAAGCTTTCGCACATCTTCAGCCCGGCTATTTTGGCGATTGCATAAGGCTCGTTGGTATATTCCAGCGGAGAAGTCAGCAGAGCGTCCTCCTTCATAGGCTGCTCGGCATCCCTTGGATATATGCATGTGCTGCCGAGGAAGAGCAGTTTCTTCACGTTGTGTCTGAAACTTTCGCCAATCACATTCTGCTGAATCTGCAGGTTGTTGTAAATGAAGTCTGCGCGATAGACGCTGTTGGCCATGATTCCGCCAACGTGAGCGGCAGCCAGCACCACATACTCAGGCTGCTCTTCGTCGAAGAATTTGCGAACTGCGGAGCCGTCGAGCAGGTCCAGTTCCTTGTGTGTGCGTCCTACAAGATTGTTGTAACCTTTGGACTTCAGGTTGTTCCAGATGGCAGACCCCACCAAGCCGCGGTGTCCTGCCACATATATTTTTGCGTTTTTGTCCATTGCGATAAATGACATAAAAAGGCAGAGACACCGTTAACGTCTCCGCCTCAATATAAAACAAACTTAAAATTTCTTAACGTACTCTAAATCATGCTGCACCATAATCTTCACCAAGTCAGGGAACGACGTTTTCGTCGGATTCCAGCCAAGCAAAGTCTTAGCCTTAGTCGGGTCTCCAAGAAGCTGGTCAACTTCGGCAGGACGGAAGTACTTAGGGTCAACTTCCACCAACGTCAGTCCTGTTTTAGTGTCGATTCCCTTTTCGTTCACGCCTTCGCCTTCCCAGCGCAGCTCGATGCCGGCCTCCTTGAACGCCAATGTACAGAATTCGCGCACAGTATGGTATTCGCCAGTTGCGATGACGAAATCCTCCGGCTTGTCGTGCTGAAGAATCAGCCACATGCACTCGACGTAGTCCTTAGCGTATCCCCAGTCTCTGAGAGAGTCGAGGTTGCCGAGGTAAAGCTTGTCCTGAAGGCCCTGAGCGATGCGGGCTGCGGCAAGCGTAATTTTGCGAGTCACAAAAGTTTCGCCACGGCGTTCGCTTTCGTGGTTGAACAAGATTCCGTTAACGGCGAACATTCCGTAACTTTCCCTGTAATTCTTAGTGATCCAGAAGCCGTACTGCTTAGCGACTCCATAAGGAGAGCGAGGGTAGAACGGCGTAGTCTCTTTCTGCGGAACCTCCTGCACAAGCCCGAAAAGTTCAGATGTGGACGCTTGGTAGATCTTGGTCTTCTTTTCAAGGCCAAGAATCCTGACAGCTTCCAGCATGCGAAGCGTTCCTATTGCGTCAGCTTCGGCTGTATATTCAGGCACGTCAAAACTAACCTTGACATGGCTCTGAGCCGCAAGGTTGTATATTTCGTCAGGCTGAACCTGCTGGATGATGCGGATAAGAGAGCTTGAGTCCGTCATGTCACCGTAGTGCAGGTTCACCAGTCGGTCCTTCTTCATGTCGCGCACCCACTCGTCAAGATAGAGGTGCTCGATGCGACCTGTGTTGAACGATGAAGAACGGCGCAGAATGCCGTGAACTTCATAGCCCTTGTCTATTAGAAACTCAGCAAGGAAAGAACCGTCCTGCCCTGTGATACCTGAAATCAAAGCCACTTTTTTCATGTTATAACCGATATTAAAAATAATCAGACAATACAATTAAATTTTCGCAAAGTTAGTGATATTTGCCTATTGACAAAAATTTGAAAGTAAAAAAGTTTAAAAAGTTTTCTTTTATTGACTTATGTAAATGTTTTTAGACCAAAATGGCACTTTGAAAGATGGCGAGCGATAACAATTCGCAGATTTTGAGGCTAAGAAAGAAGAATTTGAACGTAAAAAAGTTTTAAAGCTTTGTTATTTAAGAAAAAAAGTCTATCTTTGCGGCGATTTTCCTACGTGGTACAAATAAGCGGTCTGATGCCCACCACCGGAATTAACTAAAATAGTTTTTTTATAATGTACGCTATTGTAGAAATTGCTGGACAGCAGTTTAAGGTAGAACAGGGACAGAAATTGTACGTTCACCGTTTGGAAGCAGAACGCGGTTCTGTAGTAGAATTTGACAAAGTGTTGTTGGTTGACAACAACGGAAGTGTAACTATCGGAGCTCCGGTTATTAGCGGCGCTAAGGTTGTGGCAGAGGTTGTTTCTCACGTTAAAGGAGAAAAGGTGCTTGTGTTCCACAAGAAAAGAAGAAAAGGTTACAGAAAGTTGAACGGACACCGTCAGTTCTTCACTGAATTAAAAGTTAATGAAGTTGTTGCTTAATTTAAAGAAAGGACAGAGAAATGGCACACAAAAAAGGGGTAGGTAGTTCTAAGAACGGCCGTGAGTCGGCAAGTAAACGACTTGGTGTAAAAGTTTTTGGTGGACAGTCTATTAAAGCTGGTGGTATCATCATCCGTCAGAGAGGTACAGTTCATCATGCTGGTGAAAATGTTGGTATGGGTAAAGACCACACATTGTTCGCTTTGATTGATGGTGTTGTGGCTTTCAGAAAGAAAAAAGACAACAGATCTTTTGTTTCTGTAGTGCCTTACGCTACTGCTGAATAATTTTTCAGAGAGATAATTTGCAGGGAGAGTTGAAAAACCCTCCCTTTTTTTATGCTGTTTTCTTTTGACTTGTAAAGATTCTAAGTCTCCGTCTTTCATGGAACGCGGAAGCGGGTTTTAAAAGAAATAGAT
>JAGBRL010000014.1 GCA_017632345.1 Paludibacteraceae bacterium | reverse complement strand
GCATCTGAGGCTCCTGGCCCATCAGCTTCTTGAAGGCCCAGTCGGTCTTTAAATTAACGTACTTTGTCATGATTAATAAGAAAACGTAAACAATAAATTACACAGTGCAAAAATACAACAAACGCAATTATTGCACAAGAGTAAAGTCGGAAAATCTGTACGAAAAAAAACAAAAAAATAACTATGTAGAAATACAGACATGCCACATTCCCACATAGTTATTACCTATTTTCTCACACCATCTATACGGCGATAACACGTCGCCTAAACTCAGCGCAAGTAATAGCGGTAGCCACCGCCACATTCAGAGACTCGGAAGTCTCCTCGCCAGCCGGATAATTAGGGATAAGCAACCTGTCCGTTATTCTCTCCGCCAAAGCGTCTGAAATTCCGTTTCCCTCATTTCCCATAACTATTATAGCCTCCTGAGGCAAACTGCGTCCGTAAATATTCTCTCCGTCGAGAAAAGTTCCGAACAGCGGATACTTGCCCTTCAGTCCGTCAACAAAAGCGCACAAGTCGCAATAATGCAGAGCCACCCTGCCGACAGCCCCCATAGACGCCTGCACAACCTTAGGATTATAGACATCCGCAGTCTCTTTAGAGCAAATAATGTTTCTGATGCCGAACCAGTCTGCAATGCGAATTATCGTGCCGAGATTGCCCGGGTCCTGAACCGTGTCGAGCATCAACGTAAGGCTTCCGGCAAGCATATCCTCAGAGAAGCGAACCTCACGCTTTCTCAGCACAGCAATGACGCTCTGCGGAGCATTCTGAGCCGACGCCTTTTTGATTTCTTCCTTAGACGCCGCCACAACAGCCGCTGGCTTTACGGACAAGATCAAGTCCTTATTCTCCGCAATCCACTCGTCCGTAGCCGCAATCAGTTCGCACCCGAACAGCGGCAGGAGGTCCGCAACCAATTTGTTGCCCTCCGCCACGAACAAAGAAGAAACATCCCTGTTCTTTTTAAGAGCCAGAGATGTTATTAATTTAATCTGATTTTTAGACAAAGCCATTATTCAACCCTCAAAAGCCAAATTTCGTAAGCCATCGGAATATAGTCTGTAGCGTCAGACTGCAAAGTGCCGTTCACCGTTGACAACGTCTCGTTACCTATTTTAAAAGGGATTATAGTCTTGCAATGTCCGCCTGCGCGCATATTCCTCAGAGCCTCCTGAAAGCCGGAGCCATAAGACGTAGAAGAATAAGACGCCACGTTAGACAAAACAAGCGACTGCGGATTTGCGGTATAACGCTCCGTACAGTCATAGACAGTAACGCCAAGCATATTTTTGCCCACAAACCTGAAATAGACCGTATATCCATTTCCCGGCTTCAGTTCACCGTCGCCTTTCTCCACCTGATGAAAATAAAGGCCCGACTCGGACTTCACATATATAGGATTGCCATCTTCGGTAAGCCACTCGCCGTCACCCTCAGGCAGTTCATCAACCACCTTTATCTTGTTATTCGAAATGTACTCCCCTATAGCCTCTCTTTCATCTTCAAGATATTCTGCATAAGTCTTGTTTTTATCACATGAAAACAAGGTTAAAGAGAGAGCCGCCAATAGGCTCATTTTAAGAAATCTGCACATAAACTTATATTTTTTGGCAAATATACAACAAAGAAACGAAAGTTATATCATTTGCAGAAATTACGACATGAAAAAACTGCATTTTCACCAACGCCCACAGAGTCACGCCAACTCACTAAGTTCCAGCCAGCGCATAGTTTTTTCGTCAAGCTCAGACATTAGCGCGCCAATCCTGTTAGACTTTTCAATCAGATCAGAACCTTGCAATTCGCCGGAAGACAACGCCGCTTCAATCTCCGCCTTTTCCGCCTCTAACATTTCAATCTCCTTTTCAAGCTCCTCAAACTCGCGCTTCTCCTTGAACGTCAGTCTGCGCGGACGGCTATCAGAAGACTTGACCTTAGTCTCAGATTTTTCTTTCGGCTTCTCGCGGTTCTGTTTCTCCTGCAGTTCGAGACGCTCCTTCTCCTCCCTCCAGATACGGAAATCAGTATAATTACCAGGAAAATCCTGCACATTAGCATTTCCATGAAAAACGAACAGATGGTCCACGACCTTATCCATGAAATATCTGTCGTGCGAAACAACAATCACGCACCCCTTGAAGCTCTGCAGATAATCCTCCAGCACATTAAGCGTCACAATATCGAGGTCGTTTGTAGGCTCGTCCAGCACAAGGAAGTTCGGATTCTTCATCAGCACAGAGCAAAGATACAATCTGCGACGCTCGCCTCCGCTGAGTTTCGCGACAAAATCGTGCTGTTTTTCCGGAGCGAACAAGAAATGCTGCAAAAACTGCGAAGCGTTCATCTTTCTGCCCCCGCCAAGGTCAATCTCCTCCGCAATATCACGAATAACGTCAATAACCTTCATCTGGTCGTCAAACTTCAGACCATCTTGGCTATAATAACCAAATTTGACAGTCTCGCCCACATCAATAGAGCCTTTGTCCGGCAGCACCTCGCCCATGAGCATCTTCACGAACGTAGATTTTCCAGTACCATTGTTACCCACGATACCAAGTTTCTCATAACGCGCGAAATTATAGTAAAACTCGTCCAGAATCTTCAAATCACCATAACTCTTCGAGATATATTTAGCCTCGAAAATCTTGCTTCCAAGGTAAGACGACTTCACCTCAATGCTGACGCTGCCCGACTCTCTCTTCGCCTTAATCTTCTCCTCCAGTTTATGGAACGAGTCGATTCTGTACTGAGCCTTTCCTGCACGAGCCTGCGGCTGCCTTCTCATCCAGTCCAGTTCCTTTCGGAAGAGGTTGTTCGCCCTTGCCAGTTCCGCGTTCTGCATATCGATACGCTCCTGCCTCTTTTCAAGATAGTAAGAGTAATTGCCTTTATACTGAAAAATCTGCTGTTGGTCAATCTCAATAATATTGCTGCACACACGGTCGAGGAAATACCTGTCGTGCGTCACCATAAGCAGCGCCATCTTGGAGCGGTTCAGGAAATCCTCCAGCCACTCCACCATCTCCAAGTCCAGATGGTTTGTAGGCTCGTCCAGGATAAGCAGTTCCGGCTCCGTTATAAGGACATTAGCCAGAGCAATACGTTTAAGCTGTCCGCCCGAAAGCTGCTCCACCCTCTGGTCAAAATTATGAATCTTCAGTTTGCCAAGAATTTGCTTGATACGGCTCTCATAGTCCCACGCCTTCAGCATCTCCATTTTAGAGAGCAGCGAGTTGAGCCGTTCCTCATCCTCAGGGTGCATCAAAGCGTTCTCATACTCTGCAATAACCTTAACCACTTCATTGTCAGAATTAAAGCAAGCCTGCAAAACAGTAAAGCCGGCAGGATACTTAGGGTCCTGAGGCAATATTCCCACACGAAGGTCACGTTTGAAAGATATTTTGCCCTCGTCATACTGTTCCTTTCCGGATATGATGTTCAGCAACGTGGTTTTTCCAGCGCCATTCTTTGCGATAAGAGCAGTTCTCTGCCCCTCGAATATGCTGAACGATATTTTCTCGAACAAAAGCCTGTCGCCAAACGACTTTGTCAAATTTTCTACCTGAAGATAATTAGCTGCCATTATCAGAAGCACTAAAATAAACATTAAACCTTATATGATGCAAAAGTAGAAAAATAAACGAAGAATAGAAAATCTTTTCCTCTTCCGAGTCAAAAAACAGCGCGTGAACATAAAAACAGAGAGGTTTTTACAAAAACATCATCAAAATGTGATATTTTTCCAAATAAAATTTAAACAGCTTCTAAAAAATCGTTAACTTTGCAGACAATTTATTATTGACAATAAACATTAAGGAGCAATATATGATTTTATTCTTCAAAAAAGAGGATGCCGGCATAATTGCAGTAGATGCGGCAAAAGCTCTCGAATCTCAGGAGATAGAGAAACTAAACTGGCTTTTCAGCGGTGCCACGCACACAGAGAAGTCGGAGATAGAAGGCTGGTTCATAGGACCGCGCCGTGAGATGATAACCCCATGGAGCACAAATGCAGTGGAGATAACCCAGAACATGGGCATGACCGGCATTCTTCGCATTGAAGAATTTTTCGTGGCGGAAGGCGAAAACGCCGAGCACGACCCTATGCTCCAGCGCATTTACAGCAAGTTAGACCAGAACATCTTCACTATCGACAAGCAGCCGGAACCAATCATCTACATTGATGACATAGAAGCTTACAACCAGCAGGAAGGGCTAGCTTTGAGCGCCGACGAGGTGAAGTACCTCAACGAAGTGTCTGAAAAGATAGGAAGAAAACTCACTGACAGCGAAGTGTTTGGCTTCTCTCAGGTTAACTCAGAGCACTGCCGTCATAAAATTTTCGGCGGAAAGTTCATAATCGACGGAGAAGAGAAAGAAGACTCGCTTTTCGGACTGATTAAGAAAACATCTGAAACAAATCCGAACAAGCTTGTTTCGGCTTACAAAGACAATGTGGCTTTCAACGAAGGCCCTGAAATAGAGCAGTTCGCTCCTGCAAGCGGCGACAAGCCTGACTTCTTCGACGTGAAGAAGATCAAGTCTGTCATTTCGCTGAAGGCGGAAACTCACAACTTCCCTACTACAGTAGAGCCGTTCAACGGCGCTGCGACAGGTACCGGCGGGGAGATTCGCGACCGTCTGGGCGGAGGTAAGGCAAGTTTGCCTATCGCCGGAACTGCGGTGTATATGACCTCGTACCCAAGAACCAAAGCGGGCCGCGCATGGGAAAAGGCGATGGCTGAACGCAAATGGCTTTACCAGACTCCTGAACAGATTTTGATAAAGGCGTCTAACGGCGCGAGCGATTTCGGTAACAAGTTCGGACAGCCGCTTATCTGCGGTTCTTTGCTCACTTTCGAACATGCAGAGAACTGCAAGAAGTTTGGCTACGACAAAGTTATCATGCTTGCCGGCGGTGTTGGCTTCGCGAAGATGAAAGACAGTCTGAAGGGCGAACCTAGCGTCGGACAGAAAGTTGTTGTGATGGGCGGCGACAACTACCGTATCGGTATGGGCGGCGGAGCCGTGTCGTCTGTGAACACTGGTGTGTACGACAACGCAATTGAGCTTAACGCCGTGCAGCGCGCAAACCCGGAAATGCAGAAACGTGCGTCTAACGTTATCAGAACTCTTGCGGAATCTGACAACAACCCTATCGTCTCTATCCACGACCACGGAGCCGGCGGTCACTTGAACTGTCTCTCTGAACTTGTGGAAAGCACTGGCGGAAAAATTGACATGGACAAACTTCCTATCGGCGACCCTACTTTGTCTGCTAAAGAAATCATCGGCAACGAAAGTCAGGAGAGAATGGGTCTATTGGTAGATGAAAAAGATATTGAACTTATAAGCAAAATTGCAGAACGTGAGCGCGCTCCTATGTATGTTGTGGGCGAAACTACTGGCGACATGCAATTTGTTTTTGAGAAAGGAAACGGCGAGCAGCCTATCAACTTGCGTCTTGACTACATGATTGGCAAGCCGCCTCGCACTATTATAAAGGACAACAGCGTGGAAGAGTCGTACGATGATGTATCTACAGACCCTTCTAAGCTTCAGGAATATATTGAAAACGTGCTGCAACTTGAAGCCGTGGCCTGCAAAGACTGGTTGACAAACAAAGTTGACCGCTCGGTAACAGGAAAGGTGGCTAAGCAGCAGTGTGCCGGCGAAATCCAGTTGCCTCTGAACAACTTGGGGGCCGTGGCTCTTGACTATCGTGGCAAGTCTGGTATCGCGACATCTATCGGTCACGCTCCTATGGCGGCGCTGATAGACCCTGCGGCCGGTTCTGTTCTGTCTATTGCGGAAGCGTTGACTAACATCGTATGGGCGCCGCTTGCGGACGGTCTCGACAGTGTGTCGCTCAGCGCAAACTGGATGTGGCCTTGCAAGAACGAAGGCGAAGACGCTCGCCTCTACAAAGCTGTGGAAGCTTGCAGCGAATTTGCTTGCGCGCTCGGCATCAACATCCCTACAGGAAAGGACTCTTTGTCTATGACTCAGAAATATGAGAACGACAAGGTTTATTCTCCAGGAACTGTAATCATCTCTGCAGGCGCAGAAGTTAGCGACATCCGCAAGATTGTAAGCCCTGTGGTCGTGAACGACGAAAAGAGCACACTGTATCATGTAGATTTCTCTTTCGACAGCCTGAAACTTGGAGGCTCGGCCTTGGCTCAGTCTCTGAACAAGCTCGGTGCGGAAACTCCTACTGTGCAGGACTCTGAATACTTTGCTGATGCGTTCAACGCAATACAGACTTTGATTAACGAGGACTTGATCCTTGCCGGACACGACATCTCGGAAGGCGGTATGCTGACTGCTTTGCTCGAAATGTGCTTCGCTAACACAACTGGCGGTCTGAACGTCAACTTTGACAAGATTGGAGAAGATGACATCGTAAAGATCTTGTTCAGCGAAAACCCTGGCGTCATCATTCAGGTAAAAGACCGCAACAGAGCTGAAAAGATATTGATGGACGCTGGCATCGGATTTGCAGAAATCGCAAAGCCGTCTGCTAAACGTGAAATCAACGTCACTAAGAAAGACAAAACTTATACGTTCGACATAGACTCGTTGAGAGACGTCTGGTACACATCTTCTTACTTGCTCGACCGCAAGCAGAGTGGTGCTGTGTGTGCGGAAGAACGCTTCAACAACTACAAGAACCAGCCGCTCAAGGTTAAGTTCAACGACTCGTTCGCAGGAAAACTGTCTAAGCTTGGCTTATCGGCAGACCGTACAGAAAGGTCTGGAGTCAAGGCTGCCATCATCAGAGAAAAGGGAACTAACGGCGAACGTGAAATGGCCTACTCTATGTGGCTTGCCGGCTTCGACGTGAAAGACGTTCACATGACCGACCTTGCTTCTGGCCGCGAGACATTGGAAGATGTTAATCTGATTGTGTTCTGCGGAGGTTTCTCTAACTCAGACGTGCTTGGTTCTGCAAAGGGATGGGCCGGCGGATTCCTCTACAACGAAAAGGCAAAGGCCGCGCTCGACAAGTTCTACGCTCGTCCTGACACCTTGAGCCTTGGTATATGCAACGGCTGCCAGCTTATGGTGGAACTCGGCTTGGTTTATCCGGAACACGAACAGAAGCCTAAGATGCTGCACAACAACTCGCACAAGTTCGAATCCTCTTTCGTTGGCTTGAACATTCCGCAGAACGACTCTGTGATGTTCGGCTCTCTGTCAGGAAGCAAGCTTGGCATCTGGGTTGCTCACGGAGAAGGCAAATTTGACTTGCCTTACGCAGAAAGCGAATACAACATCATTGCAAAATATGAGTATGACGCTTATCCTGCTAACCCGAACGGCTCTAAATATTCTGCTGCCGGAATCTGCTCTAAGGACGGTCGCCACTTGGCTATGATGCCTCACTTGGAACGCGCGATATTCCCTTGGCAGTGGGCATACTATCCGCTCGACAGAAAGAACACAGACGAAGTGACTCCTTGGATAGAAGCCTTTGTTAACGCTAAGAAGTGGATTGAAAAGCAAAAATAAATCTCATGTTTTTTGAACGAAGCAGGCTTATGTATTTTTTACATAGCCTGCTTTTTTTGTGACATTTTAACTTTCTTTTTAATATTTTGTTTAATTTTGCGCCGTCCGTTTGAGACTCTACTTGCGGACAAGACATATTAAAAGGCGTTTACTACGTTTTGGTTTTGACGGTTAGAAATCGTAGAAAAAATTTCAATGTTAAGAACAGAGTAACGTGAATATCCCGTGGGTGTGTTATAAATACCAGCGTGGGGCCGTGCATTGTTTGTTTCGACAAGATGGACAGTTCCTTCTGCCTCTAACCGTGGCGCGAGTGAAGAAAGCTGAGCTTCACACTTTTTTATGCCTAACGAAAAGAACTTACAATTAATTAAATATTAATAATAATGATTAAAAGAACCATTACCGCGCTGTCGCTTGTGTGTTTAGCTTTAGGCATCCATGCCGAATCCAAATACCTGACAGTCGAAATGAAGGAAGGGGCAAAAGTCTCGTTCCTTT
>JAGBRL010000013.1 GCA_017632345.1 Paludibacteraceae bacterium | reverse complement strand
GGATGCGTTCCAAATGGGCTTGAATACAGAGATTTATGTGGATAAGTCTCTTATTCTGTCAGAACTAAATAAGTTGGTGAGCAGTCAAGGAAATTTTGTCTGCCTCTCCCGTCCTCGCCGTTTCGGAAAGAGCATGGCGGGCAACATGATTTCTGCCTATTACTCAAAGGGCTGCGACACACGCGAGGTCTTCAGCCAGATGAAACTCGGTCAAGAGCCATGCTTCGACAAGCACCTGAACAGGTTCAATGTCATCAAGCTGGACTTGAATGGGTGGTATCAAAGGGCGATACAGAGGAATAGAAAGGATCTTTTGATGACAGACATTCATGAGACTTTGGTTGATGAATTTAAGGTGGCTTTCCCTGCGTTGTCTTTTTGTAGCGGAGAAACTTTGGATCAATGCATACTTAAAGTCTATGCGGAAACCGGCGAAAAGTTTGTCATCATCATAGATGAATATGACGTGCTGATTCGTGAGCAAGTTCCGCAATCGTTATTTGATAATTATTTAAGTTTCCTCAACGGACTCTTCAAGGACACAGCCATTCGTCCGGCCATCGCACTTGCATACATCACGGGCATCATCCCGATTGTGCGCGACAAGGTGCAGTCCAAGCTGAACGAGTTCACGGAATATACCATGCTGAATTCAGGACGGCTGTCCGGTCATGTCGGCTTCACACGCGAGGAGGTTGAAGCGTTGTGCGAGCAGTACGGCATGGACAAGGAGGAGTGCGCCCGCTGGTACGACGGCTACAGACTTACGGACACTATCGACATCTATAATCCGTTGGCGGTGGTCTCAGCCATAAGAAATCAGGAGTTTGAGAGTTACTGGTCTGCAACAGGCTCGTTTGAGGCTTTGAAGGATTATATCATGATGGACTTCAAAGGCATCAAGCAGGATGTTATTGATATGATTTCAGGCAAAAGCGTTCCGGTAAATGTGAAGAAATTCCAAAACACACTTCAGTCCATCACCAACAAGGACAACGCTTTCACATACCTGATTCACTTGGGTTATCTCTCATACAACAGAAAAGATAAGACTTGCCGCATTCCGAACGAAGAGGTTCGTCAAGAGTGGGTAAATTCTATTGATGACGAGGAGAATTACGCCCCAATTATGGAGATTATCAACGCCTCAAAAAAGCTTCTCGACGCAACTGTCGAAGGCAACGAGGAGGCAGTGGCGAAAGCTCTCGACGCAGCCCACACAGAGGTGACAAACCCGTTGACTTACAACGACGAGCATTGCTTCCAAAGTGCTATCTGCTTGGCTTATTTCTACGCCAACACCCGCTACACGCTCTTCAAAGAGTTGCCAACCGGCAAAGGGTATGCAGACTTGGTTTTAATTCCTTACTTGCCTAATATACCTGCAATGGTGATAGAACTAAAACACAACAAAAGCACAGGAAGTGCATTGCAACAAATTAAGGACAAAAACTATTGTCAAGCACTCAACAACTACAAAGGCGACCTGCTTTTCGTAGGCGTAAATTATGACGAGAAGACGAAGGAACACAGTTGCAAAATTGAGCGGCTGAAAAACTGATAAGCGGATAAAAAACATTATCTTTGCCCAAAACAGAAAGTCATGACAAAAGAATTCAACACCACCGGCAGTTGCAACCCTGCCATGCACTATATGGTTGACACCAGCAAGAAACTTGCTCATATAGAGGAACTTATC
>JAGBRL010000012.1 GCA_017632345.1 Paludibacteraceae bacterium | reverse complement strand
CAGCCGAGAGTTTCAATGCAAAAGTAAAGGCTTTTAGAAATCAATTCCGAGGAGTCAGCGACATACCTTTCTTCCTCTTTAGACTAAAAACTATTTTTGCCTAATTTTTTTTACATCTCCACCGAAAATTTACGGTGATCCCCTCTTTTCCCTCAGGACATTTAAGAAGCGTAGTTTTAGACTTGTCGTATAAGATTCCGTTTTCAGAACAATAGTTTTGGCTTCCTTTTTCCACAACGATGCTTTTTAATGCGCTGCACTTCATGAAAGCTTCGTCATCGATGGTTACAGTGTTCGCAGGAATCGTCACTTCCGTAAGATTTGTACAAGCCATAAAAGCGCGCCATGCGATTTCCTTCACATTATCAGGGATAGTCACGTTTGTCAGTTTTCTGCAACCACGAAAAGAGAATCTTCCGATTTTTGTAACACTATTTGGGATGGTCACATTCGTCAGCTTGCTGCAACCGTCAAAGGCATTGTCGCCAATCTTCGTCACAAGATATGTTTCGCCGTTATATTTCACCTCTTTAGGGATAACGACAGAGTCGGAATATTCATTGTCGTAGAAGTTGTTGCCTCTGTATGTTACACTTGCAGTCTTCTCGTCTATGTTGAAATAATACCCGATAGTATCTCCGTCATCGTTCATAACAGACGCCTTTTTTATCAAAGGCATATCTTCTGGCTCTATTGCAATTTGTCCTGCAGAATTGAAACTTATTAAAGCAAAGCTTAGAATCGTTAAAAAAAATCTCTTCATGATGTTAATGATTTAATTAGAATTGGCGCAAAGTTAAAAAAATATCAAAAAATAAAGTCAAAAAATATAAAACGTGAAATACGGAAGTTGCCAGACATTTATTATTGTTATATTTGCAGTGCTGAAAATTGATATCTTAGAGAGTGCGTTTTTGCAGTTAAATAAATTGTACTTAAATGAAATATATAAAAAAGAAATATGAAGACGTGATTGTGGAGCGCTCAGTTTTTGAAAAAGAGAATTGTGCGACGGAGACCCATGCGATGATTCATCTTGCAGACTCGTCTTTACTTTTTGATGAGCAGCTTGAGAGACTCCACAAAGCGTTGCGGATATTTGGCGAGGAGGTTGCAGGCAATATAGTGATGGCGCGTTACTTTCTGAGTGACAGTGCCAATCAGGAGGCTTTGGTTGTGGCGTCGTCGCCATTGAAATGCGCGTTCTCTTGCGTGCAGCAGCCACCGTTTGGAGAGGGCAAGGTCGCTCTGTGGCTGTGGTGCAGCGAGGAGGGCGAGAACTATAGGCATATAAGACGGGCGGAAGAGAGAGTGGCGGAGGGCGACAGCTATTCGCAGACGCGCGTTTTGCTTGAACGTTACGAAAAGTTCCTTGAAGGCGAAGGGCTGAATATTGCGGACAATTGCGTTCGCACGTGGTTTTTCGCACGTGACGTTGATGTGAATTATCATGGTATTGTGGTTGGTCGAAGGGAGAATTTTGAGACGCAAGGCTTGACAGAGAAGACGCATTATATAACATCTACAGGAATACAGGGAGCAAATGCAGATTACAATGCAAAAGTGCTGCTCGACACATACGCCATCGGCGGGCTGCAGGAGGGACAAGTCAAGTACCTTTACGCTCCGACCCACCTTAATCCTACTTACGAATACGGCGTGACTTTTGAGAGAGGGGTCAGGATTATTTACGGAGACCGCTCTCTGGCTATGATTAGCGGAACTGCAAGTATCAACAATAAAGGCGAGGTTGTGCATGTAGGCAATATTGAAAAGCAGACTTTGAGGATGTTGGAGAACGTGAAGGTGCTGTTGAACGAGGCCGGGATGGACTTTGAAAACATGGCTCACGCAATTGTCTATCTTAGAGACTTGGCTGATTATCCGCTTGTAGCGAAGATATTTGACGAGTGTCTGCCAAATGTTCCGAGAGTTGTGACGCTGGCGCCTGTTTGTCGTCCGACATGGCTCATAGAGATGGAGTGCATGGCTGTGAAGGCGGAAGACAATCCGCAATTCAAAAAATTGTGACATGAGCAGGTTAGCGCTTTTGTTTTATGTGCTGATGATGCTCCTCCTTGCCGGCGCGACTGTTTTGGAGAGGCTGAACGGAGCGGAGTGGATTGCGGAAAACGTTTATCAGTCGTGGTGGTTCGCAGGTTTGTGGGCTGTGCTGGTGGCTGTCGGGGTGTGTGGCATCTTGAAAAGTTCTGTGCTGCGGAAAAGCGTAGGCGGACTCATTCTGCACATTGCAATGATTTTGATTTTGTCTGGCGCGTTTCTTACCAAAACAACAGGTCTGCAAGGGTTTGTGCATTTGCGTGCAGGTGAGGAGTCTGGCGAGTGTTCTGTGCATTTGCCTTTCAATATAAAGCTGGAAAAGTTTGAGATTACGACTTATGAAGGCACTGACGCTCCGTCAGACTATATAAGTCATGTTTTGATATCAGACGAGGCAGGAACAAAGAGGGGCGTTGTGTCTATGAACAATGTCTTTTCGCACAAAAAGTACATACTTTATCAATCCTCTTTTGATGACGACGGTTTGGGCTCTTGGTTCAGCGTTAATTACGACCCGTATGGGATACCTGTGACTTACGCAGGATACGTTTTGCTGCTCGTCGGCTTTTTGTGGGTGCTGCTTTGTCGTTGTCCAAAGACAACGATTGCCGTTGTTGTGGTATATGCCGTTATTGCGATTCTTTTCACGATGAGGAAAGAGGCAAGGGCGGCAGAGGAACTCCTTCTTCCGGTGTTACGGTCGCCGCTGATAGGCTGGCACGTTGCGGCATTCATCGTCGGATACACATTGTTGGCGCTCATGTCGCTGATTTCCGTATGTGCCTTGTGCGTGAAGAGAGAGTCTGCGTTGAGGCGTAAGCTCACAGAAGCCAACCGGCTATTGCTGTACCCTTCGGAAATGCTTCTGGCAATAGGTATTTTTGTCGGAGCGATATGGGCTAACCTGTCGTGGGGCAGATATTGGGCTTGGGACCCGAAAGAGGTGTGGGCTTTGATAACGATGATGGGATATGCCTTGCCGTTGCACGCAGTCAGCCTGAAATGGTTCAGGAACGACACTTTTTTTCACGTTTTTATGATAGTAGCTATTTTGCTGGCTCTTATGACCTATTTTGGGGTGAATATGATTTTAGGCGGAATACATTCGTACGGAGCCGATTAGTTTGCGGCAAAGATTTTTTTTCTGAAAATCTCAAGTGTGATATTTTAAAATAGTTTCATATTTGTTATTTTTGCCCTTTGGTTTATGTTTTGAAGATGGATAGAGGTTTAGAAAATAAGGAGCGACGCAAGTATTTCTTTAAGCCGAGAATAGGCAGCCGTTACGCTGAAAAGTGGAACGGCTACCGCACTATGGTTCTTGGAGCGCATCAGATTTGCACTGTCAAGTGCGAATTTTTAGATCTTTGCTGTTCAAATGAAGGTGTGTGGGAGATGGACAACGCATGCCCGGTTTATGAAGATGGCAGAGACGACCCTTACTTGCGACTTAGCAACGGAAACCGTATCGAAATGGACGCGTACATCGAAGATGCTGCTAACTATCCCGCTTATTCTGCGTTTACAAAATATATACTAGAAGAGAAGGGTTTCGTCTCTCCGGAAAAGCGTGAGTATTTTTGGGAACGTGTTGTGTTCTGCAATTTTTTACAGCACTATCTGCCAAATGGAAACACACCTACGTATGAAGAAGAAAGCGAACTTTATGATGCTGATATAGACGCGTTTAAGGAAATGCTGCGCGATGTGCAGCCGGAGGTCATATATGTGTGGAGCGATTCTGTAGCCAACGCATTGAGAAAAAATATAAAAAGGATAGACGGACTTAAAGAGATGGTCATGAGTAACGAGGCTCAGGTGATGGAGGTCTCTTTTTTCTCTTACAACACGACTGTCGAGTGCTCGCGCGAGTGGGTTAGACAGCTCTTGGAAAAGGTGTTGGGACACGTTCCGTCTAATAAGAAATTAGCTCCGCTTGACGAGGTTATTTATCGTGCATTGAGCCAAAACTACATAATTGTTTACGAACAAAATAAATTCGCCAATAACTATAATTGCAAATTTTTCGATTACAGCACCTTTCTTGGCACAATCTATAAGGAATATCTGAAAAGGTGGAATGTTGTGGAGGCTTGTTTTGTCAAACTTGACAAAAATGGAGAAAGACAGAAGCAGCATCTTAGACAACTATTGCCTTCAAATACAGACGACCCAGCTTTCAAAGCTGCGGTGCAGCTGTTTGAACTGTGATGTGATTTTCTGGCGGAGCAGAGCTGAAAGACAGGAACGGCTTGCGGCAAAGCGGGTCGTTTCTGTTTTTTTTATTAGAATCGAAAATATTTGTTTTTGTTCGGAAAATTATATTACCTTTGCATATATCAAGGTGAATTGGCGGTAGTCTTAGGGATGTTCAGACTGCTCGATGCTGACGCAAAGATTAACGTCCTTTGGAAATTTGAAATCCGAAGGTGTTGCATTTAGAGTCGAATAATAAGGTGATTCGTGTGCGGAAGTTGCCTGAATTTGGTATAATCGATGAAATGAAATAAATGTGATAAGATGAATTTTAGTTTGAAGCGTATGTTATATGTGTTGGCGCTGCTGTTGCTTTTGGGCGCAGCAGTGATTTTGTTGAGAACAATGATGTTTAACTCGCCCCCTGAAAAGGTAGGGTCGCCGTTGGTAGTTAAGGACTCGTTGTCCTATTCAATAGAGCGTTTTCAAGGCGCGTTGCGCATACCAACTGTTAGCAACAATGTGTATGATTCGACGGATTTCTATTCGTTTGAACGTTTTGGCGTGTATCTTTCGCAAGTCTATCCGATGCTTGGCAAGCAGCTCGATTCTTTTAGGGTGAACAAGTACGGGCTTGTGTATCGCTGGAAGGGGAAAGACCCTTCGTTGAAGCCGTATCTGTTCACTGCCCATTATGATGTTGTGCCGGTGCAGGAGGCTACCCGTCATCTGTGGACGCACGCGCCGTTTGGCGCTGAGATTGCAGACGGCAAGATCTATTCGCGCGGGACGCTCGACGATAAGTGCAGCGTGATTTCCCTGCTCGAGGCTGTGAAAATGCATGTGGACTCTGGTTTTGTGCCTAAAAGGGACATATACCTTGCGTTCGGTCATGACGAGGAGTGTGGCGGACGCAATGGAGCTTTGCAGATTGCTCAGTACTTCAAGTCGAAGGAGATTGAGTTCGAGGCGGTCTTTGACGAGGGCGGTGTGGTCACAGTCAAAGGAACGGGCGGAATTGACGCGGACCTTGCTCTTGTGGGCATTGCGGAGAAGGGTAACGCAAATGTGTCGGTCAAAGTGAAAAAGGCGGGCGGGCACTCGTCCATGCCGGCTTCGGTCACCGCGCTTGGCGCCGCTTCCCAGATTATCACGAATCTGGAGAGCAATCAGTTTGAGCCGCGCATAATTCCTCCAGTTAAGAATATGCTTTCAAACGTGTGCCACACTATGGGGTTTGCGGCTAAGATGGCTGTGGCAAATTCTGAAATCTTCGAGCCG
The DNA here is from genome assembly GCA_017632345.1 of Paludibacteraceae bacterium. Classification (GTDB taxonomy): domain Bacteria; phylum Bacteroidota; class Bacteroidia; order Bacteroidales; family Paludibacteraceae; genus RGIG9379. Next base: position 19,143 of record JAGBRL010000012.1, on the reverse strand, counting down.
GTGCTGCTCAAGGTGCTTACAGAAAAGCCGTCAACAAACGCGATGGTTCGCACAACAACCGCAATGACGATGATTAGCGGCAGCTCTGCTCCGAACGTGCTGCCTCAGGAGGTGGTCTTTGTGGGCAATTTCAGAGTGCTGCCGGGCGAAAGTGTCGAGGATGTGATCACGCACGTGAAGAAGGCAGCAGAAGGTTTTGACGCAGAAGTGACGTTGCTGCAGGGCAATGAGCCGTCGGCAATTTCTCCGTCGAATACGAGAAGCATAGAACTGCTGAAGGCTAACATCGAAAAATATTATCCGAACGCGCTTATGACACCGTATCTTACGATGGCATCGACCGACTCAAGGCACTATTACATCGTGTCTGACAATGTCTATAGGTTCATGCCGGCTCAGCTCACGGAGAAGGAACAGGCTCTTATGCACGGAATTGACGAGTATATCTCCATCGACAATTTCAAGCGGATGATATTTTTCTATAAAGATTTTATGGAGATGTTAGACTGAAAAAGAATCAGTTTAGTTAGACATAAGGTGCGGCGTTGGTGGCGCAACAGAACAGATAATATCAAGATAAACAGAATATCTTTCAAAGACAACTTTACCTAATTTGCAGAAGTTGCCTTAAAAGTAAGACGTGGCGTGCTGCTGCGTCTTTTTCTATTTTAACAAGTTGAAAAACAGTGCTTTGATTTAAACTGAAGAGGCTGAATATCAGGTTTGTGAAAAAAAATGCAAATAAAAATTGCAAATCTTGCCGATATAAAATTAAAATTATGTAATTTTGTGAGTTGATTAGTTTTTATATTTAAGCAAACAGAAAGTGGGAAAGACTAAGTACATTTTCGTCACAGGAGGAGTGACCTCTTCTTTAGGGAAGGGCATTATTGCTGCATCGTTAGGAAAACTTTTGCAGTCTAGGGGCTATAAGGTTACAAACCAGAAGCTTGACCCGTATATTAACATCAATTCGGGTATGTTGAATCCGTATGAGCATGGCGAGAGTTATGTTACGGACGACGGGCATGAGGCGGACCTTGACCTTGGGCACTACGAGCGTTTCCTTGGCATAAAGACCTCTAAAAATAGCAATGTCACTACGGGTCGCGTATATCAGAGCGTTATCCAGAAGGAGCGTCGCGGCGACTATTTAGGCAAGACTGTTCAGGTTGTGCCTCATATCACTAATGAAATAAAGAAGACTATCACTCAGCTTTCGGTGGGTGAGGAGTACGACTTCGTGATTACAGAGATCGGGGGTACAGTGGGCGATATCGAAGGTTTGCCTTATATAGAAAGTGTAAGACAGCTGCGTCACGAACTGAAGGAGGACTGCTTGTGCGTGCATTTGACGTATCTCCCTTACGTTGCGGCTGCGAAGGAACTGAAGACAAAGCCTACTCAGCACTCTGTCAAGGAACTGTTGCAGTTGGGTGTGCAGCCTGACGTGCTTGTGTTGCGTACCGAACATCCTCTTAACAGAGGCATAAAAGACAAGGTGGCTCTGTTCTGCAATGTGTCGGCCGACGCTGTTGTGGAGTGTATTGATGTGCCTACTATATATGAGGTTCCTCTGAAAATGCAGGAGGAGGGATTGGACAACGTGGTGCTGCGCAAGTTCGGCATAAATGTTGACGGAAATGCGGAATTGGGCAAATGGAAGACTTTTGTCGGAAAGATGAAGTCGGCTACAGAAAAGGTAAGAATAGCGCTTGTCGGAAAGTACGTTGAGCTTCCTGACGCATACCTTTCTATCCACGAGTCTTTGATACACGCTGCGACATATCATGACCGCAAGCTTGACTTGACGTTCATTCAGTCAGAAAACCTGAACGAAAGCAATGTGGTCAAGATGCTGAAGGACATGGACGGAATCTTGGTTGCTCCGGGATTCGGGCAGAGAGGTATCGAAGGAAAGATTCAGGCTGTCAAGTATGCGCGACTGAACAATGTGCCGTTCTTTGGTATCGGTCTTGGAATGCAGTGCGCTGTTCTGGAGTATGTAAAGGATGTGCTTGGTTATGTTGATGCAGACTCTACAGAGATGAACGCGCGTGCAGAATATAATATCTTCGACCTGATGCAGGAGCAGAAAGAGCGTCTTATGCTCGACGACACAATGCGTATTGGTGCGTTTGACTGTGAGCTGAAGGACGGTTCTAAGGTTAAGGATATTTACAAGTGCGGAAAAGTGTCTGAACGTCATCGTCACAGATTTGAGTTCAATAACAAGTATAAGGAAGAGCTGGAGAATGCCGGAATGGTATGCTCAGGAATAAATCCGCAGTCCGGATTTGTTGAAGTGGTGGAACTTCCTAATCATAAATGGTTTATAGGAACTCAGTTTCATCCTGAATATAACAGTTCTGTGCTTAATCCACATCCGTTGTTTATGGATTTTGTGCGTGCTGCGGTAGATAACTCATCTGCAAAGGCAGAGTAAAAGGTATTTTAAATGAGCGATTCGAAAAATATGTATATCGGGTTCGCCCTCATCGGGGTCGTCCTGTTTGTCTTTTCGTGGTTGAATCAGCCTTCTCAGGAAGAGTTGAAGCGTATTTCGGAGTATAGAGATTCAATTCAGAGGGTAAATGAGGCAAAAAAGGCTCAGGAGGAGGCTGCCGCTTTGGCTTTGGCTAAGGCTAACCAGCTTTTTGAAGAGGGTGACTCGGACTCAACAAAGATGATTAAGGCCTACAATAAGGCTGGCGAGTTTTATCAGGGTCTAATCGGTTCGGAAGAGACTGTGACTTTGAAGAACAATAAGGTGACTGTGGTTTTGTCTTCTAAAGGGGCAATGGCCAAATCTGTGGTTCTTAGTGAGTTTAAGAACTACGAAGAGCAGAATGTCACACTTTTTGACAAGGACGACGCGTCGGTGGATTTTGTTCTTCCCGTAAAGGGCAAGGGCGAGTTTAATACGGCGGACCTGTACTTCAAGATTAAGTCGGCTACAGATACGTCTGTAGTGTTTGCTCTTCCTGCAGGAAACGGAGCGTTGGAGTTCGCTTACAATTTGCGTCATGATGATTATATGCTTGATTTCTCCATTGATGCATCTTCTGTTCAGAATCTTCTTGACGTGAGGGGCGGCAACATAGAGGCTGTTTGGAAAGCTAAGATAAAGCAGCAGGAGAAGGGACGTAAGTTTGAGAACCGTTATGCAGCTCTTAACTACAAGATTTATGACGATGACGTGGAGGAACTTGACGGAATGAGTTATGATTCTGTAGAGGAAGAGGAGAGCGTGAAGTGGGTTGCGTTTAAGGACCAGTTCTTTTCAAGTGTCTTTATTGCAAACGGAAAATTCACGTCGGCAAATATGGTTTCAGACGTAGCTGAATCTCCTTATCTGAAGTCTTACGAGGCGGTCATGAAGGTTCCGTATGAGCAGAGCATGAATTTCAGCTACTATTTTGGTCCGAACAAATATAGCTTGCTGAAGTCTTATGACAAAGGAAAAAGTGGTGCGGAAGAGTTGGATTTGCATCATTTGGTGCCGCTTGGTTGGGGTATCTTTAGATGGGTTAACCAGTTGATTGTCATTCCTTTGTTTAATTTCTTCGGCTCGTTTATCAGCAGTTACGGAATTATAATCTTGTTGCTGACTATCGTCATAAAGCTGATACTGTTTCCGTTCACATACAAGTCGTACCTATCTACGGCAAAGATGCGAGTTTTGAAGCCTCAGATAGAAGAGATCAACAAAAGTATTCCCGAAGACCGTCCGACTGAACGTCAGCAGGCTATGTTCGCACTGTACAACAAGGCCGGGGTGAACCCTATGGGCGGTTGCTTGCCTATGTTGCTTCAGATGCCGGTGCTTATAGCGATGTTCTCGTTCTTCCCGGCTTCTATTGAGCTGCGTCAGCAGAGTTTCTTATGGGCTGCGGATTTGTCAACTTATGACGCTATTGTTTCGTGGGACAAGTACATTCCGTTTGTGTCAGATTACTTTGGAAATCATGTCAGTTTGTTCTGTCTTTTGATGACGATTACAAACTTGATATACACGAAAGTGAACATGAGCATGACAGACACAGGCGCTCAGCAGCAAATGCCGATGATGAAGTATATGATGTACTTCATGCCGGTTATGTTCTTGTTCATCTTTAATGACTATGCTTCTGGTTTGAGTTATTACTATTTGTTGTCTTTGCTGATAACGATAGTTCAGACTTACGGAATGCGCTACTTTATTGATGAGGAGAAACTGTTGGTTCGTTTGAGAGAGAACCAGAGCAAGCCTTCCAAGAGAAGCGCTTGGATGGAGCGCTTGGAGGCTGAAATGAAGAGACAGCAGGAACTTCAGAAACAGCAGTCTCAGCGCCGTTGATCCTCTAAGGAAACTTCTTCGTAATGACGAGTTGATTCTGAATATACACATGTTTGTTTTATAATTTTATATATGGGACCGTTTTATGAGCTTGCCTTGTGAAACGGTCTCTTTTCTTGAATGTTATGAGTCTTGCCGTTATTTTTATTTACGTATCAGTTGTGTTTGTCTTGTCTTTCTGGGCTGGAAACGGTGGGCGGACAAATAGCGATGCTTTTTTCTCGGCGGGCAGAAATTCACGTTGGTATGTTGTTGCGTTTGGAATGATTGGCGCATCTATGTCTGGCGTGTCGGTTGTGTCAGTGCCAGGCATGGTCAGGTCTGCGAACTTTTCCTATATGCAGATGGTGTTTGGCTTTATCCTTGGCTATTTGTTTGTTGCGGCAGTTTTACTTCCTCTATATTATAAACTTAATCTGACGAGCATATACGGTTATCTTCGACTTAGATTTGGAAAGGTTACGCACAAGACGGCGGCGGCAAGTTTTCTTTTGTTCAAAATGGTGAGCGCGTCGGTGCGGCTGTATGTGGCGGTGCTTGTTCTTCAAAGTTGCGTTTTAGATTCGATGGGAGTCTCGTTCGAAATGACGGCGGCTTTTTCTGTGGCTATCATGTTTCTATATACTTTCAGAAGCGGGTTGGGAAGTGTTGTGTGGACAGATGTTTTTCAGACATTCTGCATGTTAGTTTCGGTAGTGGCTCTGTCTGCTGATGTTATTATGAGGTTAGACATGAGTTTCGGCGAAATTATGTCGATGGTATGGAGCGATTCGAGGTCTGATATATTTGTTTTTGATAAGATTGACAGTCGAACGAACTTTTTCAAGCAACTTTTGAGCGGAGCATTTGTGGTGATAGTTATGACGGGCTTGGACCAGGATGTTATGCAGAAAAATTTGACGTGCCGAAATTTGCGAGACGCGCAAAAGAACATGATAATAGGCGGTTTCGGATTTGTTCCGGTCAATCTGCTGCTACTGGTGCTGGGACTTCTGTTGCTTCTGTATGCGGGGCAGGAGGGTGTTGTTCTTCCTGCGATGTCGGACCAGATATTGCCGTTTTTTGCAGCGCATACGAGCGGTTTCGTTGCGGTCTGTTTTGTGATAGGAGTTTTAGCGGCCGCCTTTTCGAGCGCCGATTCGGCCTTAATCTCCATGACAACATCATTTGCGGTAGATATTTTAGACAAAAGAGACATAAGCAAGCGGGAGCGATTTTTCATCCATGCGTCGGTTACTGTAATATTTGCAGCCCTTATGTTCTGTTTCAGATACATAAACTGCGACAGCGTCATAGATGCGATATACACCATAGTCTCTTATCTTTACGGCCCGCTGTTAGGACTTTTTGCATTCGGAATCTTCACAAAGATAAAGGTGAACGACCGCTTAGTTCCGTTTGTCGCGGCATTGTCTCCCGTCATAACTTTTGTGTTGGTATATCTGTTAAAGAATATTTTTGGCTATGAGTTTGGCTATGAACTTTTGTTGCTGAACGGAGTTTTGACAGTCGCAGGTCTTGCGGCAATAAAGAAACGCGCCGTCAGTTAGGCGCGTTGACAAAAAAGAACAAGAGCGTTTGTCTTGGCTCTTTTATTATGACAAAAATAATAAAAATCGTAATTTATAGAAGTTGCCTTAAAAAGTCAGGACTATCTGGTTTTTCTTCACGAGGTCGTACAAATCCTGAATGCACGCAACTTTGCAGATTTGCGAGCCGTCCTTTTTTCTGTTTTGGAAGCAAGTTTGGCATCCCATAATAACGCCGCCTTGTCCGACAAACGTGTCAACCTGCTTTTTAATATCTTCGTTAGTTTTCACAAGCCCTTCCAGCTCGACCCCTTTTCCAAGAAGGAAGATTTGCACTTGATTGTCCCATTCCTGCGAATAATTAGCAAACCGCAAAGCGTTGAACACTGTTTCCACGTCGTTAGAATAAAGCACGATACCGATGCTTGCAGGCACTTGCGGGTCATTATATTTGACACCGTTGTCAGGTTCCAAGTTCAAACTCTGAGCCTGAATAGCAGCCACATTAAGCAGAGTAAAAACAGCGAGTAAAAAAGTTCTCATTCTTTAAATTGTGAATTAAATTAGTGAAAGTATATAAAAAAACGAAGACCCGAAAATCTTCGTTTGTAAATTTATGCGTAAGCGTCATGGTCAGTTTTTGACAGTCTCCCTTATGTTGCTTTTAGCCGAAGAGCCGTTGGCGTCGCTTTCGCAGAAAGAAGTGTCGTTGTTGGCGATAAGCACAGACCCGTCGTCAAACAGCGAGTAGTTCTCGTGGTTAGAGCTGTCAGCCTGAATTTCTGCCAAGTTGAGAAAAACGCAGCTTTTGACATTGTCGTTGATGCATATCACGTAAGTCTTTGGCTGGACATTTTCCAGTTTGTATTCTATATTAGTATCCTCAATCACAACAGAAGAATCTACAACCCTCTTAGTTTCATTAATTTTAATCGTGTCGTTAATTATGAAAATAGAGTTAACGTACATGTCGTTGACCTTTGCGTTAAGATGAGTCAGATAAAGTTCCTGCTTGTTTGGCTCGTAGTCAAAGTCGAAAAGCCATTCGCCGACAGGGAAGAACTTCTTTCCGGACTCTTCGTCCTCAAAGAAATCCTCAAAGCGAGTGCATGCGGACGACGTTCCGGTCACAAACCCCTCTTGTATAGAGACAGAGTCACGCTTCACCGGAGCCGCTGGGGCCTTGGCCTTATTGCTGTCGCAGCTGAAAAGAGCACAAGCTGCAAATAGCGAAAAGAAAAATGCTTTTAAAATCTTCATACTACACCAAATTTATCTGTTTTCCTATGAATTTATGCAAAAAAACGCATCTCACAATGGCTTTTTTGCCAGCGCGAGTTTTGTTCTTTATAAAAGAGTGAGTTTCAGGTGATAAAAACACCTTAAGTCTCAATTTCCAATTTCCGTCATTAAGAACAAAAATCACAAAAGAAAAAAATATCTATCTAACAGAAAAAGAACATGCGTTCAGTTTCGTAAAATTGCAACTTTTTTTATACCTTTGCAAGGTACGTAAATTTTTTACAATAAAAAAGAAAATGGATAAAAAATTAGTAATTTACAATACATTAAGCCGAAAAAAGGTGATTTTTGAGCCGATTCACGCTCCGTTCGTGGGTCTTTACGTGTGCGGACCGACGGTTTATGGGGACGGTCATTTGGGTCATGCGCGTCCGGCGATAACGTTTGACATATTATATAGGTATCTGCAGCATCTTGGATACAAGGTGAGATATGTGCGCAATATTACAGACGTTGGCCATTTGGAACATGACGCGGACGAAGGCGAAGACAAGATAGCCAAAAAAGCGCGTCTTGAGCAAAAAGAGCCTATGGAGGTTGTGCAGTATTACCTCAACCGCTATCACAAGGCTATGGAGGCCCTCAATGTTTTGCCGCCAAGCATCGAGCCGCACGCTTCGGGACATATAATCGAGCAGATCGAGTTTGTGAAGAAGATTTTGGATTCGGGTTACGCGTACGAAAGCGAGGGTTCTGTATATTTTGATGTTGAGAAATATAATAAGGAACATCACTACGGAAAATTGTCGGGCAGAAACATAGACGAACTTCTTGAAACAACAAGAGAGCTAGACGGTCAGAACGAAAAGCGCAGAAGCGTGGACTTTGCACTGTGGAAGAAGGCCGCTCCGGAACATATTATGCATTGGCCGTCGCCTTGGAGCGAAGGTTTTCCGGGCTGGCACCTTGAATGTTCCACAATGGGCACAAAATATTTGGGTGAGGAGTTTGACATACACGGGGGTGGAATGGACCTTATCTTCCCGCACCATGAATGCGAAATCGCGCAATCAACGGCAGCGCTTGGCAAAGAGTCTGTTCGTTATTGGATGCATAACAACATGATTACAATCAACGGGCAGAAGATGGGCAAATCTCTTGGAAACTTCATCACTCTTGACGAATTTTTCACGGGTTCGCACAAACTGCTGACGCAGGCTTACTCGCCGATGACTATAAGATTCTTCATCTTGCAGGCGCACTACCGCAGCACGGTTGACTTCAGCAACGAGGCTTTGCAGGCTTCGGAAAAAGGACTTGCGCGTCTGAGCGAGGCTTACAGCAGACTGATGAAGCTGACAGCTTCTGCCGAATCTACGGTTGATACCGCCGGACTTCGCGAACGTTGCGAAGAGGCTATGTGCGACGACCTCAATACGCCTATTGTCATATCGCACTTGTTTGACGCTGCGAAGGCTATCAACACTGTGGCAGACGGAAACGGAACTATCTCGCAGGCGGACCTCGACGAACTGAAGGCTGTCTTCAAGTTGTTCATCGAAGACCTTTTGGGTCTGAAAACAGAGACCGAAGCTGGAGGCAGCAACGATGCGTATAAGGGCGCTGTGGATTTGCTGCTCAACATACGCAAGCAGACTAAGGCTAATAAGGACTGGGCTACAAGCGACCAGATCCGCAACGAGCTTGCCGCTTTGGGCTTTAATGTGAAAGATACGAAGGACGGCTTTGAGTGGTCTTTGTAAGATAAAGGAGAGAGGCTGAGGACAGATGTTTCTTGGCTTCTTTTTCTGGCATTTTCAATGAATTGAGACGAAATGTTCTGATTGATTTTTAGGCTGATGATGTTTCCAATGGCGAGATGAAGGTTTTGTAACTGCTTGTCTGTTAGTGGAATAGGCAAAATAGAAGCGGAAGCATCTGACGCAGATTCGGAAATGGGAACGTTTCGGTGCTTAAATTATAGAAGTTGCCTTTGTAGTAAAAACTGTTTTGACGAGGCTTTTTCGTCAGCAGGTAAAATACATCTTTATGCGTAAATTAATAAGTTTGGTGGCGGGGCTCGTTTTGTGCAGCGTCTGCGCATTTGCGGGTCTGGCTCCTGGAGCGACTATAAGTCTTCTGACAAGCGAGCCGTGCAACAACGCCGTGTTCACAGCGTGGGGGCATTCGGCAATCAGAGTGTGCAGTCCGGCCGACGGGATAGACCGGGTTTATAATTACGGAGTCTTCTCGTTCGGAGACCTTTCCGTGTTCCTCGTCAAGTTTGTGAAAGGAGAGACTGACTACAGGCTTGGCGTGACGAGCTTTGACAATGCCTACGGCGAAGCTGCGTTTGAAAAAAACGTGAACTTCTACGAGCAGGTGATAGACTTGACCGACGAAGAGAAGGACAAGGTTTACGAGGCTCTGAAACTGAATTATAAAAAGGAGAACCGATACTATCGGTACAACTTCTTTTATGACAACTGCGCAACCCGTCCGCGAGACATATTTGAAAAGCAAATAGACGGCAGCATTGTTTATCCAGAGGTAAACAACACCATGACGTACAGAGACCTCATTCACGAGTATTTGCAGAAAATGCCGTGGTTCACGTTTGGAATTGACATCTGTCTCGGTTCGGAGACCGATGCGGTGGTGACGGACCGTAATTTGCAGTTTCTGCCAAACTATCTGATGGAGGCGTATGCGAAGACCGGGGTGCAGCGCGGCGACAGCCTCAGGCCGTTGGTTTTGGAGACAAAAGTGCTGAACGAGCGCCGTCCGGTGCCGGAGGAGAAAGGTTTTGCAGACTATCTCACCCCGATGTTAGTGTGCTGGATATTCTTTGTTCTGATTGTGGCTCATACAATATACTACAGCAAAACGAAGAAGCCGGACAACATATTGGACGCGCCGTTGTTCTTTCTGTACGGGCTGGTCGGAAGCCTCGTGTTTTTTCTGATGTTCTTTTCGGAGCATCCTTGCACGTATCCGAACTGCAACATATTGTGGCTAAATCCGTTGCAGCTGCTGGCGGCAGCGTTGATACTGTTCCGCAAGCAAAGCAAGGCGGCCTATTATGTAGTGGCGGCAGTCGGGGTTATGGCTTTGGCTGCTATTTTGGGCTGGCCGTTATTTACGCAGAAATTTCATCCGGCGTTTTTGCCTTTGATGTTAGTTTTGGCGGTCAGATGTGCAAATTTTGTGCTTGTCAGAAGAAAAAATTTATAAAAGGAGAATTTTTTTATGCAGAAAGTGCGATTATATAATAAAAAGATTTATTTTTGCATAAAAATATAAATATTAACGAACTTAAATTATAGAATATGAAAACAATAAAGTGGATTGTAGCAGTTGCTTTCTGTGCAGCGTTGTTGAGTTCTTGCAAGTCAAAGGAGTGTCCAGGTTATGGAGAGGCTCAGCAGAGCGAACAGCAGGTAGAGCAGTATGCTTAAATTAAATGTTCTGTAATGAAAATGAAGGTGAAAGTTGCTTTTGCAATTATATTGGCGGCACTTGCGTTGGTGTCGTGCAAATCGTCAGACTGCGGCTGCGGTTACGGACAGTTAGATGTTCAGGACAGCAGGGCGGAGCAGATGGCGTGACGGCTTTGTTTTTGTGAAGACACATTTAAGCTCGACGTTTTGTTTTGCGGTTGAGTAGGATTATTATTAAATAACTTTTTTTATAAAATTTATACAAGATGATTAAAATTGGTATTAACGGGTTCGGTCGTATCGGCCGTATGGTTTTCCGTGCTGCAGTAGAAAACTTCAGCAACGATATTCAGGTTGTAGGTATCAACGACCTTTTGGACGCTGACTATTTGGCTTACATGCTTAAATATGACTCAGTTCACGGTCAGTTCCAGGGTGACGTTAAGGTAGATGGAAATTTCATGATTGTTAACGGTAACAAGATCCGTTTGACAGCTGAAATGGACCCAGCTAACTTGAAGTGGAACGAAGTTGGTGCTGAAGTTGTAGTTGAATCTACAGGTTTCTTCTTGACAGACGAAACTGCACGCAAACACATCCAGGCTGGTGCTAAGAAAGTTATTATGTCAGCTCCTGCAAAGGATAAGACTCCTATGTTCGTTTACGGTGTAAACCACGACACTTACAAAGGTGAAGACATCATCTCTAACGCTTCTTGTACTACTAACTGTTTGGCTCCTATCTCTAAGGTGTTGAACGACAAGTTCGGTATCAAGAGAGGTTTGATGACTACTGTTCACGCTGCAACTGCTACTCAGAAGACAGTTGACGGTCCTTCTAAGAAAGACTGGAGAGGTGGTCGCGGTATCCTTGAAAATATCATCCCTTCTTCAACAGGTGCTGCTAAGGCAGTAGGTGTTGTTCTTCCTGAATTGAACGGCAAGTTGACTGGTATGTCAATGCGTGTTCCTACTTCTGACGTTTCTGTAGTTGACTTGACAGTTGAATTGAACAAGGAAGCTACTTACGAACAGATCTGCGCTGCAATGAAGGAAGCTTCTGAAGGTTCTTTGAAGGGTATCCTTGGTTACACTGACGAAGCTGTTGTTTCTACAGACTTCCGTAACGACGCTCGTACTTCTATCTTCGACGCTAAGGCTGGTATCCAGTTGGATCCTACTTTCGTTATGGTTGTCTCTTGGTACGACAACGAATGGGGTTATTCTAACAAGGTGTTGGAAATGGCTCGCGTTATTGCTAAGTAATTTGACTTTAGTGGTAATAAATTTTAGAGGGATGTCCTTGCGGACGTCCCTTTTTTTCGGCAGATTATAAAATTACGTTTTGTGATTTATCTTAATTGTGGCTTATGAAGTTTATTGGCGCTCATGTTAGCGCGTCGGGCGGTGTGGAAAATGCGCCGCTGAACGCAAAAAATATAGGGGCGAACGCATTCGCTCTGTTCACTAAAAATCAGAGGCAGTGGGTCTCGGCGCCTTTGTCGCAAAAAAGTATAGAGGCTTTTAAGAAGAATTGCGACGACTGCGGTTTCGACTCTCGGTATATATTGCCTCATGACAGTTACCTTATCAATCTGGGGCATCCGGACGACACTCTGATAGAGAAGTCAAGGGCCGCTTTTCTTGACGAAATGCAGCGTTGTGAGCAGTTAGGTCTGCAACTGCTTAATTTTCACCCCGGAAGCCATCTGAAGGAGATCTCGGTAGAGATGTGTCTGAATCGTATTGCGGAGTCCATAAATATCGCTCTCGACAAAACAGCTGGCGTTTGTGCCGTGATTGAGAACACCGCCGGACAAGGCAGCAACGTTGGCAATAAGTTTGAAGAGATTCGTTACATAATAGACCGTGTGGAAGACAAGAGCCGCGTTGGGGTCTGCATAGATACTTGCCACACTTTTGCGGCGGGTTACGATTTGGTGACAAAAGAGGCCTTGGACGCTGTTTTCTGCAAATTTGACGAGGTTATAGGTTTCGGTTACTTGAGAGCGATGCACCTGAACGACTCTAAGAAGGGCGTAGGCTCTAAGGTGGACAGGCACGAGAGCATTGGAGTCGGAGCTATTGGAAATGCAGCCTTTGAGTATATAATGAAGGACAGCCGTTTTGACAATATTCCGTTGATTCTCGAAACTCCAGACGAGGCCAGGTGGGCGGACGAAATCGCTTATCTGAGGTCTGTGGCCGCTTTGTAAACATTTTGTTTTGGTGGGTTCTATAAATTCATTTCGAGGATTTTTTGAATTTATTTAGAGTAAATTGCTGAGCGAAAGAAGGGTGCAGTGCTGGCTCAGTGACCGACTGACAATAAGCAAGTTGCCGAAATAAATAAAAAAGTGCCGAAGGTTTATCAACCCACGATTTGTACTTTAAAATTATAAACGGTGAATTTACAGAACTCACCTTTAATATTTGCCAAAAATAATTGAAATGCAGAATGAGTATGTGCTGCGTCAGGAGCGTGTGCGCCGACGTATGCTTGAAGACGGTGTGGAGGCGTGCCTTATATCGTCAAACACGAACATAATTTATCTCACGGGAACTCTGTTTGCCGGATTTGTCTATATGGACAGAGACGTGACAATCTGTTTCGTTAGGCGTCCGTCAGGTCTGGATTTGGAGAATGTTGTCTATATACGTAAGCCGGAGCAGCTTCCGGAACTTTTGGCAGAGCGGTCTGTGAGGCTGCCCAAATCGATATGGTTGGAAGAGGACGAGATGACTCACTCCGAGTGGCTTCGCATCTCAAAAATATTTCCAGACGCGGTAACGTCAAACTCTACTCACAAGATTCGTGAAGTCAGGGCGGTGAAGAGCGATTTTGAGCTGGAGCTTGTGCGTCAGGGCGGCAGAAAGCAGTCTGAGGCTATTATGGCTTTCCCGTCTCTTTTTAGGCAAGGTATGACGGACAATGATTTTGCAATAGAGATGGAGCGTGAGGCTCGCAAACGTGGCAGCCTTGGTATTGTAAGGGTCTTTGGGCAGTCTATGGAGATTTACATGGGCGCGGTTCTCAGCGGCGAGAATGCAGGTACTCCGTCGGTCTATGACTTCGCTCTTGGCGGGGCTGGGCTGAACCCTACGGTTCCGGTGGGGCAGAACGGAACGCCGCTTTGCGAGGGACAGACCGTGCTTGTGGATATTTGCGGTAATTATAACGGTTATCATTGCGACCAGACCCGTGTGTTTTCTGTTGGTAAAACGACGGAAAAGGCTCTGTACGCGCATCAGGTCTCAATAGAGATTCTGAACGAAGTGGCGCTGATGGGGCAGGAGGGTGTGGCTTGCTGTGAACTGTACAACAAGGCCGTGGAGATTGCAAAGCGCAGAGGCTTGGACGATTGCTTTATGGGCAGACGTCAGAAAGCTGGATTTATCGGACACGGAATAGGGCTTGTGCTTAACGAACTGCCGGTGCTGGCTCCTAAGAGCAAAATGGTTTTGCAGGCTGGAATGACTATCGCCGTAGAGCCTAAATTTGTGATAGACGGCGTAGGTGCAGTTGGTAACGAAAATACATACATTGTGCATAAAGAGAGCGCTATGGAGAGTGTTTCTCTTGCGCCGGAAGAAATTGTGGAACTAAAGGTTTAAATGTGATGAGGAAAATGGAGATACAAAAAACGTCCGACGGCTCTTCGACTCTTTATCTGCCGGAGATGGACGAACATTATCATTCTACAAACGGAGCCTTGACGGAGTCGCTCCACGTCTTTATAAAAACTGGGCTTGAGACGCATGAGAAGAGCGAACTCTCAGTGCTTGAGATTGGCTTCGGCACCGGACTGAATGCGATGCTTACGTTAAAGGCTGCTGACCGACTTGAAAGGTGTGTGAATTACTCTTCTATAGAACTTTATCCTCTTTCTAAAGAATTAGTTGATTCGCTTGACTTTGGGTTTGATAGTCAGGAAGATAAGGCTAATTTTAGCAAACTCCATGATGCGGAGTGGAACACGTCTGTTGCTATTTCGGAGAGATTTGTGCTGAAAAAGATTCATGGAGACTTGACAAAGACCGTTTTTGAAGACAGATTCGACCTTGTCTATTTTGACGCTTTTGCGCCAGACAAGCAGCCGGATATGTGGAGCGAAGAGATATTTAGGCATATTTACGAGCAGATGAACGATGGCGGTATTTTTGTGACATACTGCGCGAAAGGTGTGGTGCGGCGTATGTTGCAGGCTGTAGGTTTTACTACGGAGCGCTTGCCTGGCCCTCCCGGAAAACGTGAAATGCTGAGAGCAAAGAAGTTATAGGTCCGGGTCTTCTTTCAGTGTGTAAGATTAGCGAATAAAATCTAACGTGAAAGGAGTATAAAATTTGAAAGATGTGAAATTTGTAAATCGTGATTTAGGAAGAGCGGGACTTGGGGGTTTCTGCTAACTTGGTTCGGAGGGCTTTAAAGTCCTCTTTTTTTTGCGTCATAGGGTAATCATGTTACATTTAAGAGTGGTTTTTGTTAAGCGAAATTTTGGACTAAAATAATTTGTTTACGGTTAATTTATTGGTATATAGTGATTTAAGTGTTTGTTTTTAGGCGAATGTTTTGTTTGGGGAAATGTTTCATTCTTCTTTGTTACATTAATCTATGCCTTGTTTTTACGATATTGTTTATACTTGCGACATGGAATTTAGTTACAGATATGTTGTAGAACGATAGAAATTAGATTGTTATGAAAAACACCACGAATTTGTTTTATATTTTTCCAAAGTTGACTCTGGTATTTGCAGCCTTGTTGTCCGTTATGGCAACGGGCTTTGCAAATGCTGCCGCTCGTCAGATGGAGGCTTTGGACCGCGGAGTAGTTGCGGTCAAGGTTAATGGCGGAGTTTACCTTAGCTGGCGTTTTCTTGGTACGGACAACGCATCGGCAGGCTTTAATATTTATAGGGACGGCGTTCTTATAAATAGCGCTCCTGTTACGTCAAGCACAAACTACACAGATGCTGGCGGTTCTGCAAATTCAACGTATGTGATAAAAACTGTTGTGGATGGTGTGGAAACGCACTCTTCAAAGACCGCTTCGGTATGGGCTAATAGCTACAAGTCTCTGCAGCTGAAGCGTCCGGCTAACGGTACCGGCGGTTGCTCTTACACTCCTAACGACTGCAGCGTGGGCGACCTTGACGGCGATGGCGAGTATGAGCTTGTCGTAAAATGGGACCCCTCTAATGCGCAGGACAATTCCAAGTCCGGCACTACCGGCAACGTCTATATTGACGCATATAAGCTTGACGGAAC
Organism: Paludibacteraceae bacterium; assembly: GCA_017632345.1. Taxonomy (GTDB): domain Bacteria; phylum Bacteroidota; class Bacteroidia; order Bacteroidales; family Paludibacteraceae; genus RGIG9379. The sequence continues at coordinate 3,328 of JAGBRL010000012.1, read as the reverse complement.
TTTTTTATGGCGAATTGACCTCGGTATAAATATCAGGGCGGGTGCGCACTATACGCAATTCCAAGTTTATGACTATGATGGCGACGGAAAAGCGGAGGTCGCATGCAAAACAGCGCCCGGAACTGTCGATGGAATGGGCAATTTTGTGCTTATGGGCTCGGACGACCCTAATAAAGATTACAGAAACAGCAGCGGTTATGTCCTGAGCGGTCCGGAGTATCTTACTATGTTTAAGGGCGAAACTGGCGAGGCTATCTCGTCTGTGGCTTACACTCCTGCGCGCGGCACGGTGAGCAGCTGGGGCGACAAATACGGAAACCGTGTGGACCGTTTCCTCGCTTGCACGGCTTATCTTGACGGAGTGCACCCAAGTCTTGTGATGTGCCGCGGTTATTACACGCGCTCTACGCTTACTGCTTATGATTTCAAAAACGGCAAGCTTGTGCAGAGATGGGCTTACGACTCTGGCAACAGCGATTCCGGCGCTTATGGCGAAGGGTATCATAACTTGTCTGTCGCCGATGTGGATAACGACGGATTTGACGAAATCATATACGGCTCCGCCTGCATTGACCATGACGGCTCGCTTTATTACAGAACTGGCTTCGGTCATGGAGACGCTATGCACGTGTCGGACTTAGACCCTTCTACGGCCGACCTCGAAGGCTGGTTTGTGCATGAGGAGACTGGCAGCGCCTACGGATTTGAACTGCGTAATCTGAGGACGGGAAAGGTTATCTTCGGAGAGAAGACTAACAGCGATGTTGGGCGCGGGCTTGCTGCTGATATTGACGCGAAATACCCCGGCTTTGAGTGCTGGAGCACTGCTAACGGCAATGTTTACGACTGCAAAGGAAACGTGATATCCACTAAACGTCCGTCGGTCAATTTCCGTATCTATTGGGACGGTGACTTGCAGGACGAGCTGCTGGACGGCAACAAGCTGGACAAGTGGAACGGCAACGGAACTACGCGCCTGTTCAGCGTGTACGACGTGGAGGCGGCATCTTCTTGCAACTCAACGAAGGCTACGCCTTGCCTCAGCGCTGACATCTTTGGCGACTGGCGCGAGGAGATGATCTTCTGGAACGGTAATGACCCAAGCAAGATTACTATTTTCACAACTACAATACCTACAGAGCACAGACTCTTCACGCTGATGCACGACCCTGTTTATCGTATGGGCGTTGCTTGGCAGAACACTGCTTACAACCAGCCGCCGCACCTCGGTTTCTATATCGGCGACGGTCTGAACAATGTGAAGCAGCCTGATATTTACGTGGTCGAAAACGGCTCGGTGGTCGTGGGTGAGCCTACTTTGACTAAGCAAGGGGCTGGAAGCTCGTCTCAGGCGGTTGAGCCTAATGTGGCTATTGTTGATTTCAACTACGAGTGGGCTAACGCCTCTTCCGTGAAGGTCTCTTGGTCGCCTGCTGCTCCTGAAGGGGTTGAGGTTGTTATTGATAATGCGGCGAAAAAAGTTTTCTTCTCTGGCTCGCCTGCAGTCTCTGGCACTTATTTGTTTACTGTCGAAACGGTCAGCGACGCAGAGATGGAGGCTGTCAAGTCTGGGCAGATTGTTGTGGGCGACGGTAAGTTGCCGCCGGCTTCAATCGGCAGATGGGGGTCTGGTGGCGCAAGGAATCAGACTGTGATAGTTGGCAATCCTATAGTTACAACAGTGTATAATTACAGTTATGCCGAAGGTGTGGAGGTGCTGGGCGCTTTGCCGGAAGGGGTTGTAGCGGTGCTCGACGTTGCGGGCGGTCAGCTCAGAATTGGCGGCGCTCCTCACGAAATCGGTGTGTTCAGCTACTCGCTTAGGACTTACGGCGGAAGCGAGGACGCTACAGATGTTGGCGGCACGATAACTGTTATCGAAGATACCACTCTCGCTAAACTGGATGTGATTGGCGACCTTTGTCAGTCTGTGGACGAAGGGGAGGCTCTGGAGTCGATCTTCTTCTCTTGGGGTGCCGGCACTAAGAATATTAAGGTTGATGGCGAAATTGATGGGCTGACGATATCTGTTGATGGTAATACGGCTACTGTTTCCGGCGAGCCTAAGGCGTCTGGAGTGATAACGGTCTCTTCTGTTGGAAACGGCGAGGTCATTTCGCACATGATAGAGGTTGAGGTTATCCCTGCTTCTCTTAAAAAGGTAGCTTATGTGACAGACGCTTCGGCGGCCAACTATGTGAACGACACTAAGATTCTTCCGGCTCTGAAGGCCGACAAGAGACTGTATGTGTCTGAAATTGACGCGCAGCAGGCTTCGGCAGACCTCTCGCGCTATGACCTTGTGGTGATTAGCGAGGTGGCGGCGTCTAACGCCCCTGTGATGGCTGCTCTTGAGGGTATCGGAAAGCCGGTGCTTAACCTGAAAGTTCACGTCTATAAGGTTGCGGAAGGCACTTGGGCTTGGGCTGAAACTGGTTACGGCGATAACAAGGAGGTTGCGTCTGTCTCGGTGGAAGAGGGCATGTTGTCGCACCCGATGTTCAAGGGTGTCTCTTTCGTGAACGGTAACGAAATTGTGATGTTCTCCGAAATCTCAACAAAGGCCCTGACTTATATGAACCCGGCCTCTTTCTTGGAGGTTGAAGGCGAGATTGCCACTATCGCAAAGGTGAAGGGCAACGAGCAGGTCAATATACTTGAAATTCCGGCAGGAACATCTGTGGCAGGAAACCTCTTGACGGAGACTTTCTTGCAGATAGGTCTGAACAGCAGCTCCTTTGCGTATCTTACGGACGACGGTGTTTCGGTGGTGCTTAACGCTTGCGAATACCTTCTGAAGCTGGAGGACGAGGAAGCTACAAGTATGAGCGTTTCAGAATCCGACGCAGTTGGATTGACGGTAGCGCCAAATCCTGTGACGGACAAATCATTGGTCACGCTCGAAAGTAAGTCAGACGGATTGGCGAAATGCAGGCTGTTCAGTTCAGGCGGAGCATGTGTGAAGATATTGCCGGAGCAAGTTTTGACGCAAGGCAGAGCAGAGTGGACCATAGAGCGAGGCACATTGCCGCCAGGCATCTACACGCTTCAAACCGAGGTCTCAGGAGCGACCCAGGAAACCGAAGTCATACTAAAATAGACCATAGCATAATTTAAAATAAACGTCCTAGAACCAGAAGCCGCGCAGCACCCAGCTGTCGCGGCTTTTGTGTTGGTTGAGGGGGAAGAAGATAGACATAAAAAAAGGGATCACCGTAAATTTTCGGTGGGAAAGATTTGAAAATATACTATCTTTGTGGTATGGAACAGCGTAAAAAGAAGATAGAAGATCCGTTAAAATTGTTGTTACCAAGTGTAATATACGATT